>NZ_DAHVSH010000032.1:0-6751 GCF_027324685.1 Haloactinopolyspora sp. | reverse complement strand
CCAACCCCACCCACCGGCGATCGCGCCGACGGCGCCGACCCCCAGCAGCACCCCGGTACCGGTGGCACCCAACAGCATCGTCACCGCGCCGACCACGATCATCGACGGGATGAGCCACGTCGCGGCCTCGGGACGGCGGTCGGCGAGCATGCCGGAGCTGATCCGCACGATCACCCCCACCACGCTGGCGACACCGAGCAGGACACCACCCTGCGACTGGGTCAGCCCGGCAGCGACGGCGCTGTCGGTCATGAACACGCTGATCCCCGTCGCCGCCATGGACGCCAGGCCCGCACCGACCGCCAGTGCCAGCGTGCCGCTGCGCCGCGGCGCCGACGTCTCGGCCGCACGCACGCCTCCGGTGTGGCCGTCGGCGCGAGACGGCGCCTCACGCCCGGTTGCCAGCAAGAACATCACGACGGCGAACGGGACCACGCCGACGGCGAAGACCCAGCGCCACCCGACGGTGACCGCGATGGCCGGCACGGCGAACCCGGCGGCCATCGTCGCCAACGGAATGGAAGCCTCCTTGATACCGAAGACCAGCCCCCGGCGACGGGGTGGAACGCGACCTGCGACCAGCCGGGTCAGGCCCGGATCCACCAAGGCGATGCCCACCCCCGCGCACGCGAGGCACAACACCAACGGCACCGCGTGGTGAGTGAACAACGCGAGGCCCGCCAGCGCCATGGCACTCACCGACGTGCCGACGGCGATGCTGAACCGGGCGCCGCGCCGATCGGCGACCCGCCCGGTGAACGGCGCCGTGGCAGCGCTGACGAGGTACAGCGTGGCCACCATCGTCCCGAGCGCCGCAGCGGACACGTTCAACTCGGCGCGGACCTGAGCTGCGGTAGCCCCGATCAGGAAGGCCGGTAGGGACGGCGCGACCAGCCCGACACCGACGGTGAGGACGACTCGCGGGGACAGCGCCGTGGCCGGGGTTGTGTCGGTCAATGCTCGTCTCTTCGATATGGATGGCAGAAGCTGTCGTGCAATATATCGGGGACAACATACCATCGACTTGCATGTGATATGTTCGCGCCGTGGCTGGAGTGAAGCTGGATCGGTTGCGCCGGGTCTCGCTACGTGAGCGGGTGTTGAAAGTCCTCGAAGGACACATCGTCTCGGGGACGTTCAGTCCTGGCCAGCGGCTTCAAGACGGCGAGCTGGCGCAGCAGCTCGGGGTCAGCCGCACCCCGGTCCGTGAGGCGTTGCAGGAGCTGGCGGCCATGGGCCTGGTCGAGGCGATCCCCGGTGCCATGACACGCGTCACCGAGGTCGATCCGGCCGATGCGGCCGCGGTGTTCCCGGTCGTGGCCCAGTTGCATGCCCTGGCCACCCGGCTGGCGGTCGGCAAGCTGACACCTACCGACGTCGAGGCGCTTCGCCGCCACAACGCCGAACTCCTCGAAGCCGCCCAGGCCGGCGACCGAGACCGCATGATCCAGGCCGACACGGCGTTCCACGACGTGTTCATCGAGCTGTCCGGCAATCCCGTGGTCGCCGACCTGCTGGCACGGCTGACCCCGCGAGTCCGCCGGTTCGAGTACGCCTTGTTCGACGATGCCGCCGGCTACGCCTCGGCGCACGACCACGACCAGATCATCGAGGCATGCGAAGCCGCCGACGTCGCCCGGCTGGCCGAGCTCGTCGAGCGCAACTGGCTGAGTCTGGGTGACGACGTGGTTCGTCACCTCGAGGATCGGCAGTCGTCGCCATGACGTGGCCGGCCACCCGCCCCGGTGCCGCGGTGCGAAGCTCGGCCGTGGGCCGGTCGCTGCCGTCGGAGGACTCCGCCGCCATCGTGTCGGGTGCGCTCGAATACGTCACCGACCGCCAGGTCGACGGGATGCTGCACGGCGCCGTTCACCGCTCACCGCATCCGCACGCTCGCATCGTCGACGTCGACACGTCCCGCGCGGCCGCTGAACCCGGCGTCGTCGCGGTCCTGACCGCGAGCGATGTTCCGTTCAACCGGCTCGGCTCCGACCCGCACAACCCGCCCGTGCTGGCCGGCGACGTTGTCCGGCAGGTCGGCGAAGCCGTCGCGCTGATCGCAGCAGTCGACTTCCCCACGGCGCGCCGGGCTGCGGCCCTGGTCGACGTCACCTACGAGCCGCTCCCTGTGGTCACCGGGGCCGACGTCGACGCGCCCACGTCGCTGCACCCTGGCGGCAACGTCGCGGGCACCATCGCGTTCGAATCCGGCGACGTCGAGGCCGCCCTGGCCGACTCCGCCGTGGTCGTCGACGTGGACACCACCACCTCGGCGCAGGAGCATGTGGCCATCGAGACCCCAGGTGGGATGGCCGAGTGGGACCTCGGCAAGATCACGGTCTGGTGCGGATCACAGAACCCAGGACTGCACCGCAGATTCATCGCCCAGGCCCTGCAGCTCCCGCTCGACGACGTCCGGCTGGTCAGCAATCCGGTCGGGGGCGCGTTCGGCTCACGCAACGACGACCCGGCTCCGGTGTACCTGGCCCTGCTCGCGTGGAGCACGAAGCGCCCGATTCACCTGCACCTGTCCCGGACTGAGACGATCATCGCCGGCCCGAAGCGGCACCCCTACCGCACCCGGGTCCGCGTGGGTTTCGACCGCTCCGGTTCCCTGCGCGCCATCGACAGCCATGCCGTCGCCGACACCGGGCCGTACGTGACCGCGGGCCGCAACGTCCTCAAGACGTCCGCGGAGTTGTCCAGCGGCCCGTACGCCACGGCGAACGCCCGGTTCGACGGCACGGTCCGCTACTCCAACAACGCCAATGCCGGCGCATTCCGCGGCTTCGGTGTGCCGCAAGTGGCGTTCGGACTCGAGACCGCGATCTCCGCAGCCGCGGCCGAACTCGGCCTGGACCCGGTCGACGTGCGCCGGCGCAATCTGCTGCGTCCCGGCGGGCGGCATAGTCTCTACGGGCACACCGTCAGCCGGAGCCTGCGCGCACTCGAAACCCTCGACGCCGCTGCCGCACACCCGTGGTGGCACGAACGCGACGCCTGGGCGGCGGAGTCGACACCCGGTCCGTGGCGGCGCGGCACCGGCATCGCCATGGCGATGAAGGGCGTCGGCATGGGCAGCGGGAAGGGTGACACCGCCCGCGCCCGGCTCATCGTCTCCGCGAACGGCGAGGTCAACATCTGGGCCGGGCCCAACCACACCGGCCAGGCCATCGCCACCGCGTACCGGCAGGTCGCCGCGGACACGCTGGCCATCGACTACGACCGGATCCACGTTCACGTCGGCGACTCCGAACTGGTTCCCGAATCCGGCGCCACCGCCGCCTCACGCAGCATGTATGCCGGCGGCTCGGCGGTGCAGCTGGTGTGTCGCAAGCTGCGCGCCGTGCTCGACGAGTCCGCCGTGGTCGAGGGCTCGGGGGTGTCGTTCGACGACGTCGCCGCTCGGCTGGTCGCCACCGGACGGGCGGAGTACGACGCCGAGTTCGTCCTGCCCGACGTGGAGGACATCGGCCGGATTCCCGCTGACTCTCTCGCCGACTACGCCCCGCACGCCGTCTACGGCTGCAGCACCCAGGTCGTCCGCCTGGAGGTCAACGTCTACACCGGCGAGGTCCGGCTGCACGGCGTGGTGTGCGCGGTCGATGCGGGCGTGGCGGTGAACCCGGGCACCACGGTGGGACAGGCCGAAGGCGGCGTCGCTCAGGGCATCGGCTTCGCGCTGTTCGAGGAGTACCGGCTGGACGACGGCGTGCCGGTCACCACCAGCCTGGAGAACTACCTGATCCCCACCGCCGTCGACGTGCCACCCATCGAGACCATCCTGGTCAGCGGGCATGAAGAGACCGGGCCGTTCGGCGCCAAAGGGATGTCCGAAGTGGTGGTCGTACCGACGGCTCCGGCCATCGCCGCCGCCATCGGTACCGCCACCGGCTTCTGGCCGCGACAGCTACCCATGACCCCCGAACGCCTCCGCGCCGGCCTGGCCGCGCTGGAGGCGGCGTGACCGGCGACGAGTCGAGCACGGCCACCCGAACACAGCGGAAGGAGGAGACGAGCATGAAGGTGAACGGGACCCCGGTGCACGGGTACGACCCCGGCGCGCGCCTGCTCGACGTCCTCCGCGACCACCTGGGGCTGCGCGGGGTCAAGGAGGGCTGCGGTGTCGGCGAATGCGGTAGCTGCACGGTGCTGCTCGACGGCGATCCGGTCTGTTCGTGTCTCGTCTTCGCTGGTCAGGCCGACGGTCGCGACGTGGTGACGGCCGAGGGTCTGGGCACCGCCGACGACCTGAGCCCGCTGCAACGACAGTTCGTCGATCACCAGGCGCTGCAGTGCGGGTACTGCATTCCCGGTGTGGTGGTCTCCGCCGCGGCGCATCTGGCCGAAGCCGACCACGTGAGCGAAGACTCCGTCCGCGAGGCGTTGTCGGGCAACCTGTGCCGCTGCACGGGGTATTCCAAGCTCGTGGCCGCCGTCCTGGCCGCCGCCGATCATCGGGACTCGCCATGATCGGGCCCACCCTCAGCCGGCCGCGGCTCGTCCGCGCCGCCACCACACAGCTGGCCGACGCGTTGTGCGCCCGTGGCCGCCCCGTGGCCGGAGCGACCGACCTGTTGATCCACGGCCTCGACACCGCCACACCCGAGCTGGTCGATCTGACGGCGATGTCCGACGCTCGTCCCCCGGTCGAGCAGCTGTCCGGTGGCGTGACCCGCGTGTCGGCCACGGCTCCCATCAGCGCCATCGCCCGAGCTCCGGTCCCGATCCCGGCGGCGCTGGCGCAGGCGATCGCCCAGTTCGCGTCTCCGCAGATCCGCAACCGAGCCACCCTCGGCGGAAACATCGCCAATGCCTCACCGGCGGCCGACCTGGTGCCGCCGCTGGTCGTGACCGATGCCGTGCTGGGCCTACGTAGCGCCGACGGCGCGCGATCCGTGCCGATCAGCGACGTTCTCGCCGGCCCCGGGCGGACCACCCTGCGTGCCGGGGAGTGGATCGACTACGTCGACCTGCATCCGGTCGAGCATTCCGGCTTCCGCAAGCTCGGCTACCGCCGCGCCCTGGCGATCGCAGTGGTCAGCTTGGCGTGGTCATGGTCGGCCACCGGCACGAGATTGCGCGACGTCCGGCTCGCCGCCGGGGCCGTCGCGCCCACCGTGGTGCGATGCCCGCACGCCGAAGCCGCGCTGACCGAGCTCACCCCGGCAGTTGTCGCTACGGCTGCCACGGCGATCCACCAGGACATCGCCCCCATCGACGATCTACGCGCCCATGCCTGGTACCGCCGCGATGCGTTGTCCGGGCTGGTGCGCGAGCTGGCCGCGCCCACCGAGGAGCAGACCGGCACACAGCTTTCAGAAAGGAACACCACCGCGTCATGAGATATGGCATCACCATCCCCCTCGATCGGCCGATCGGCATCGTCGGCGATCTCGCGGCGCACGCGGAGAAGCTCGGTTTCGACGAGCTGTGGTTGGCCGACCATTACTACAACCGGGACGTCTCGGTCGCGTTGACGCTGATGGCCGAACGCACCTCGACCACCACGCTCGGCACCGCCGTGGCCAGCCCGTTCCTGCGCCACCCGGCCCTGTTGGCCAGCCTCGCCGGCACCATTGCCGAATTGGCCGGCGACCGCTTCGTCCTCGGTCTGGGCAGCGGCGGCTACGAGTTCAGCCAGCACCTGGACGTCCCCATCAAGCGGCCGCTGGCCGCCATCACCGAGGCGACCCGGATCGTCCGCGACCTGCACGCCGGGAGCGCTGACGTCACCGGCGAGGTGTTCAGCACCCGCGGCGCGCTGCGCTGGCCGGTCTCGTCGACGCCGGTCTACCTGGCTGCTCGTGGGCCGAAGATGCTCGCCCTGGCCGGCCAGATCGCCGACGGCGTCATCACCCACGGCATCTCCGACACCCACGTCGACTACGTGCGCGACAAGACCGGCGCGGGCACCGACGTGTGCATCATGCTCGACGTCGAGATCGGCGACGATCAACGCGCCGCGTACGACCGGCTGCGTCCGCGCTGCCTGATGATGGCCGGCGGCTCGTATGCCGACGAGCTGATCGACGTGTACGGCCTGTCTCGCGACGAGGTCACCGCGTTGCGCCACACGCTGCGCACCGGCGGGCGCGAGGAAGCGACGGCGCTGGTCACCGATGACATCGCGGCCGCGTTCGGAATCGCGGGGCCGGTGTCACACGTCCGCGAGCAGCTCGCCCGGCTGGAAGCGAACGGTGTCGACTCGGTCATCCTCTCCGTCGGCGGCGCAGATGCCGACGAGATCTCCGATCACATGACCCGACTTGCCGAGGCGGTGCACGCATGAACACCATCCCCACGAACGTCACCGTCCTCGGCTCCGGCGCGGGCGCCTTGGCCTGCACCGTCGAGTTGTCGCACCACGGCGCGAAAGTGACCGTCGCCGACCTGCCGGAGTTCTCCGCCGGGCTCGAGGCGATCGCCGAGACCGGGCAGGTGGTGCTGAAAGCTCCCTGGCACGGCGCCGTTCCGGCACCCGTCGCAGCCACCAGTACCGACCCGGCCGCTGCTGTGGCCGGCGCCGAGCTGATCGTGGTGTGTGTCCCGGCGTTCGGCCACGCCCGCTTCGCCGAGTTGATCGCTCCGGTCGTCACCGACGGCCAGTGCGTGCTCTGGGTCGGTGAGGGCGGCGGCAGCCTGGTCTTCGCCGACGCCCTGCGCCGCATCGGTCGCACCCCGGACATCGAGATCGGCGAGACGAACAGCCTTCCCTACGGGGCTCGCGTCCGTGCGCCCGGCGTCATCA
>NZ_DAHVSH010000009.1:0-2063 GCF_027324685.1 Haloactinopolyspora sp. | reverse complement strand
GCAAGTGCCAAATCGGCGCGCCGAACGCGTTGATTCCCCATAGATGCGAGTTGACGAGGAGCTCTTGGTCGGAACGGTAGATGCTGTTGTACAGCGTCGTTCCGTGCATTCGAACTTCAGCACCGGAGCGGTCAGCGAGTGGCTGGTAGTACATCAGTGCGAGCTCACAGCGGCTCTGGATGCCGAGACCGAATCGTTCCTCAGCTCCACGTGCTGCGACGTTCGGGGACGTGGGATCTCCGACCGTGACGCGGACCTGACAGCCCTCGCGGGCCTTGTCCACCAATAGATCGACAAACCCAGGTATCGATTCGTGCAGATGGTTCGCTGCATACACCAGGATGTCGATCCACTCCGACGCCTGTTCGAAAAACTGCCGCCACATCGCAGGCGATATCCGTGCACGTTGCTCGTAGACCGCGACCACTTCGGCCGACACGGCCTTGCCGGTGCGTCCGCGGCGCAACGTCGGCCAGAGGAACATGACATCTTCCTCCAACACTTCGGCAGCTTGAACTGCAGTGCGGACATAGGGCACGCGGCCAGTGCTCACCCACCGCTCGACAGTCTTGGAATCCACACCAACCTGGGCGGCGAGTGCTTGTGCGGTAAAGCCCCGCTTGCTCATTGTCATGCGTAACCGCTCGTTCTCCATACTGTGACTCCAGGTCAAGTCCCCGGTAGTGGTGTGGCGCTTGGGTGATCCCGTTCGGGGGTGTTAGGCGGTCAGGGCGAGGGTTTGGTCGTTGGTGGGTTCCTTGTCGTGGTGGGTGACGGGGGTCAGGCGGCAGCGGGTGAGGACTTCGAGGCCGAGGTAGCGGCGGCCTTCGGCCCATTCGTCGGTCTGTTCGGCCAGGACGGCGCCGACGAGGCGGATGATGGCGTCCCGGTTGGGGAAGATGCCTACGGCGTCGGTGCGGCGGCGGATTTCCTTGTTCAGTCGCTCGGAGGGGTTGTTGGACCAGATCTGGGACCAGACGTCTTTCGGGAAGCCGGTGAACGCCAGGATGTCCGCGCGGGCTTCGGCCAAGTGCTCGGCCACCGCGGGCAGCTTCTCGGCGACGTAGTCGAGCAGCCGGTCGAACTGGGCGTGCACCGCCTCGGCGTCGGGCTGGTCGTAGACGCTGTGCAGCATGGCCTTGACCGCCGGCCACATCGACTTCGGGGTGACGCTCATGAGGTTGGCCGCGTAGTGCGTCCTGCACCGCTGCCAGGTCGCGCCGGGCAGGTTCGCGGCGATGGCCTCGCGCAGGCCGGCGTGGGCGTCGCTGGTGACGAGCTTGACGCCGGACAGGCCGCGGGCGACGAGGTCGGCGAAGAACTCGTTCCACGCCGGCCCGGTCTCACTGGTCGCCACCCGCATGCCCAGGACCTCGCGGTGCCCGTCGCCGTTGACCCCCGTAGCGATCAGAACCACGGCGTTGACGACGCGGCCGCCCTCGCGGACCTTCATCGTCAGCGCGTCCGCGGCCACGAACGTGAACGGGCCCGCCGCATCGAGGGGCCGGTGGCGGAACTGCTCGACGTGCTCGTTCAGGTCAGCGGCCATCCGGGACACCTGCGACTTCGACAACGAGTCGATGCCCAGGGTCTTCACCAGCTTGTCCATCCGGCGAGTCGAGACGCCGGCGAGGTAGCAGTCAGCGACCACCGTGATCAGCGCGGACTCCGAGCGCTTGCGCCGCTCGAGTAGCCACTCGGGGAAGTAGCTGCCCTTCCTGAGTTTAGGGATCGCGACGTCGACCGTGCCGACCCGGGTGTCCAGGTCCCGATGCCGGTAGCCGTTGCGCTGCGCGAGGCGGCCCGGGGACTGCTTGCCCCACTCCGCGCCCACAACCGCGTCCACATCCGCCGAGAGCAGGGCGTTGATCACCGTCTGCAACAGCGATCGCATCAGGTCCGGCGACGCCTCCGCGAGGGCCTCGCCAAGCAGGCCGACAGGGTCGACAATATGAGGTGCGGTCATCGTGATGCTCCAATCGAGAGTGCTGTGGAAGGTTCACTCGAAAGGATCACGCGGTGGCCGCACTGCTGTCTCGCCGACCATGCAGTCAACGAGCCCG
>NZ_DAHVSH010000214.1:0-30406 GCF_027324685.1 Haloactinopolyspora sp. | reverse complement strand
CGGGCCGTTCGCGAGCGGGAGTACGGGAGCCTCGCGGATGACCGTGAGTTCCTGATCCAGGCCTCGCCGCTGACGTACGTTCACGCCATCGACACGCCGCTGTTCGTCATTCACGGCGCGAACGACCCGCGGGTGCCGTTGAGTGAGGCGGAACAGATCAAGGCCGCCCTGGACGACAAGGGCGTCGCGTGCGAACTCCTGGTGTTCGACGACGAGGGCCACGGCCTGGCCAAGCGGGTCAACCGCCTGGCGGCATACCCGGCTGCACTCTCGTTCCTGGACGATCTGCTGAGTGCCTGACACCTGTTGCGCGGACCGCAGTGCTAGTTGCACAGAACGACGCGTGCTCCCCAGCGTAGTGCACCATGACGCCGAGCCCGTGGTCTCCTAGCCTGAGTCGCAGCCTTTCGCGGGTACGGCTGATGTCGTGTCTCGCCCGCGAACATGAGACGGCCGGACGGCGAACGCACCGCGGGGTGTGAGGAAGTAGCGCCACTGATGCGAATCGGTATTGATGTCGGGGGCACCAACACCGACGTGGTCCTCGTCGATGGACAGCGCGTCGTCGATTCACTCAAAGTGCCGACGCAGCCTGATGTGACCACGGGGATCGTCTCGGTCCTCAAGCAGCTGCACGAGCGTAACGGCTACCGCACCGATGCCGTCGACGCGATCATGATCGGCACCACGCACTTCATCAACGCGCTCATCGAACGCCGGCGGTTGGCCCCCTCGGCGGCCATCCGACTCGGGCTGCCGGCGACAGCAGCGTTGCCGCCGATGGTCGAGTGGCCGGAATCACTGGTCGAGGCGATATGCGGCACGCCGTACCTGTGTCACGGGGGCAACGAATACGACGGGCGCGTCATCACCCGTGTGGACCGTGACGAACTGCGCCGGGTGGTCGACGACATCGTGGCGAAGGAGTTGCGCTGCGTGGCGGTGACCTCGGTGTTCTCACCGGTCACGGCCGAAGCGGAGGCCGAGGCGGCTGCGATCATCGCCGAGCACGCACCACATCTGTTGATCTCGCAGTCACACGAGATCGGCCGGATCGGGCTGCTCGAACGGGAGAACGCCACCATCATCAACGCCGCATTGTCCGAACTGGCCATCGACATCGTGCGCGGGCTGCGTACGGCGATCAGCGGACTCGGCTACTCCGCTGCGCTGTATCTGAGCCAGAACGACGGCACCTTGATGGACATCGAGTACGCGCGGCGTTTTCCCGTGTCGACCTTCGCCTCCGGACCCACCAACTCGATGCGCGGCGCGGCACTGCTGTCCGGGCTCAGCGACTGCGCGGTGGTCGACGTCGGTGGCACCACCAGCGACATCGGCATCCTGCAAGGCGGCTTTCCGCGTGAGTCCAATGTCGACGTCACCGTCGCGGGGGTGCGGACCAACTTCCGGATGCCGGACGTCCTCTCGGTCGGCATCGGCGGTGGGAGCATCGTCGGGACTGACCCGTCCGGAGGTCCGGACGTCGGGCCGCAATCGGTCGGGCACGAGATCACCGAGCGTGCTCTCGTCTTCGGCGGTGAGGTCCTCACCGCAACCGACGTGGCCGTGGCCAAGGGATGGAGCGATCTCGGCGATCCCGAGCGGGTGTCTCATCTGTCCCAGGAGTACGTCGACCAGATCCTGGACCGGATCGTCGAACGCATCGCCGAGGGCGTGGACCGCATGCGGGTGTCGGCTCGCGCGCTGCCGCTGGTCGCCGTCGGTGGGGGATCGATCCTCCTGCCCGCCGAGCTGCCCGGACTCGGCGAGGTCGTTCATCTCGAACACCACGCCGTGGCGAACGCCGTCGGTGCGGCCCTGGGAATGATCAGCGGAGAAGTGGATCGAGTGTTCTCGGTACCTGCAGGGCAGCGGGAGTCGTTGCTGGACGAGGCGAAGCAGGAAGCCGTGGACCGCGCAGTGCGAGCCGGCGCCGTGCCGGCCACGGTGGAGGTCGTGGACGTGGACGAGGTCCCGCTGGCCTACCTGCCTGGCAACGCCACCAGGATCCGGGTCCGCGCGGTCGGCGAGCTCAACCTGAAACACGCCGCGCCGGTGGCCGAAGAAGGGGTGCGGGCATGACGTTCACGCTGAGCAGCAGCGACCTTCTGGACCTCAGCGTCGGCGCGGCGGTCCTGGGCACCGGGGGCGGCGGCGACCCGCACATCGGCCGTCTGATGGCCCGTCGAGCGATCGGTTCGGGACACGTGCGGGTGCTCGGGTTGGACGACGTCGACGACGACTGGTTCGTCGTGCCGTGTGCGCAGATGGGCGCACCGAGCATCGGAGCAGAGAAGCTTCCCAACGGCGCTGAGCCCGTCCAGGCGTTGCGGACTCTGGAAACGTATGTCGGGCGGACGGCTGACGCGGTGGTGGCGGTCGAATGCGGGGGGATCAACTCGATGATCCCGTTGGTGGTCGCCGCCCAGACCGGGCTCCCTGTGGTAGATGCCGACGGGATGGGGCGGGCCTTCCCGGAACTGCAGATGAAGACGTTCGCCGCCTATGGCGTCTCGGGATCGCCGATGGCGATGGCCGGGGAGTTCGGTGAGACGTCGATCATCGACACCGGCGGGGACAACGCCCGGATGGAATGGCTGGCTCGAGGGGTCACCATGCGCATGGGCGGGGTGGCCCACATCAGCGAGTTCAGTATGGACGGCCGCGACCTCAAGCGCACCGCGATCCCCGGAACGCTCACGCTCGGGCTGACGATCGGCCGGGCCGTGCGCCGTGCTCGAACCGAGCATCGCCCGGTCAGTGAGGCGCTGGCCGAGGTCGTGGCTGAGTCCGGCTACGCGGGCGTGCGGTCGTTGTTCAACGGCAAGATCGTCGACGTGGAGAGGACGGTCGATGCCGGGTTCACCAAGGGCCGGGCCCGATTCCGGGCCTTCGAGAGCGCTGCCGAGCTCGTGGTCGACTTCCAGAACGAGTTCCTCACCGCACGTCTCGACGGCGAACTCGTCTGCGTCGTGCCTGATCTCATCTGCGTTCTGGACTCCGAGACGGGTGAGGCGATCACCACCGACCGGCTGCGTTACGGGCAGCGGGTGCAGGTGCTCGGCATCGGGACACCGCCGGTCATGCGGACCGAGGCGGCGCTCGCCGCGTTCGGGCCGGCCGCGTTCGGTCTGGACACGCCGTTCGTGCCGGTTGAGCAGCTCGCCTGAACACCACCCAGTGGCGATATACGCTGCGGTGGAGTGAGCGTCATCGACACCTCCGACGCAGGGCTGGCCGCCCTGGAACGGGGCAGCGAACTACTCGGCTGCGGTGGCGGCGGGCCGACACCGTTGGCGAGAACACTGCTACGCCAGGCGATATGGCGTGGACAGCCACCGGTGGTCCAGAGCTTGGCTTGCCTGGGTGATGACGACCCAGTTCTGCCGGTCGGCATCGTGGGCGCTACCGGTGCGCTGCGCGAAAAGCTCCCGAGCGGATCGGAGTTCGTCCGGGTCGTCGATTCGGTGACGCGGGTGACCGGCGTCAGCCCGCGCGCCCTGGTCGGTACCGAGGTGGGTGGGGTCAACGGGCTCATGGTGCTGGTCGCCGCCGCCGACACCGGGATCGACGCGGTAGATGCCGACCTCATGGGCCGAGCACTGCCCAGGCTCGATCAGTTCACCGCGGCCGTCTACGGGTGCCGGCTCACCCCAGCGGCACTGGCAGGCGGTACCGGGGCGTCGATCGTCCTGGACGACCTGGACGCGCACGGTGTGGAGCGGGTGGCGCGGCTTTTCCTCGCCGAGTCCGGCGGGTGGGCCGCCATGGCGTGCGCGCCGATCCCGGCCGGCGTGCTGCGCGAGGCCGCGGCGGTCGGCTCGTTCAGTCATGCGCAGTGGCTCGGCCGCGTGCAGCTGGACGCGCAGATCCCGGACCCGGCCGGGCTGGCCGACGAGCTCGGCGGCCGGATCCACGCCAGCGGACTGGTCGAGGACGTGGTGCGCTACCAGGGAGCCTCGATGTTCAGCCGCGGTGTGGTGACGTTGGCCGACCATGAAACACAGGCGTTGATCCGCATCGACATGGAGAACGAGTACTTGACGGTGCTGCGCGACGGGGTGCCGGTGGCCAGTACCCCGGACATCATCTGTGTGGTGGAGCGCAGGACCGCTGTACCGGTGCCGTGCGATCGGATCCGGTACGGCATGGACGTCAGCGT
Source organism: Haloactinopolyspora sp. (assembly GCF_027324685.1). Taxonomy (NCBI): domain Bacteria; kingdom Bacillati; phylum Actinomycetota; class Actinomycetes; order Jiangellales; family Jiangellaceae; genus Haloactinopolyspora; species Haloactinopolyspora sp. The sequence continues at coordinate 26,241 of NZ_DAHVSH010000214.1, read as the reverse complement.
GCTCCACCTGCCCGGTGCTTCGTTCTGGCGACGACCACGCCATCTGCCGGCGGTCGCCCCGCGCGCTTTCGGCATCGACGTGGACGCCTGCCTCATGCCGGGGGCCTTTGGAGTGGCACCGTGACCAGTGGCACCGTCCCGTTGAGCCGGCTGATCGCTGCGCCGTCGTGGCGAGACGTGGTGGGTCTGACCTCAGTCGATGGTGCGAAACGCCAGGTGCGAGACGCGCATTTGCTCGCGGACGTCCGCCCGGGACAGCTGACCGAAGGTGTTCTCTACGGCCTGGTCAACCTGCCGACGGCGTTCGACGTGCGCAGTGACGTGTTGATCCGCAGACTCGCCGACGAGTCCGCGGCCGGTTTGGTGGTGCCGGCGGAACGGACCGGCCCCGACGGCAGCGGGACCATCCCGGCCAGCACGATCCGGCTGGCCGAACGGTTGGGCGTGGCGGTCTTCACCGCCGAGGACGTCAGCGAGGCGATCCTGGCCGCGCGTGCGGTCATCCGAGGCGGCGATGACGACCGAGCCGTCTACGTCGAGCGCGTCGTCGACGCGGTGACCGCGGTGCCGTCGGAGCTGGGTGAACTGTGCCGGCGGCTCGGGCAGGCGCTGTCTGCGCCGGTAGCGGTGTTCGCAGCAGATGGTCGACGGCTCGCCGGCGATGACGTCCCCGGTGTCGCGGTCGACCCGAGCCGGCCCGGCGAGCAGCGGAACCCGACGGCGGACGGCTACGCCGTGGCGGTACCCGTGACCGATGCTGGGGCCGAATCCGTCGCGCTGTGGCTGGTGGCGCAGTTGTCGGCTGAGTTGAATGATCATTACTCCGCCGTCCGGACCGCTTTGCGCGTGGCGGCGTTCGGTGTCCGGACGTGGCAGGCCGAACGCCGGCTCGTGGCCGAGCGGGATGCGCGGCTGCGCTCTGGGCTGCTGGCGATGATCCGGCAGGGCCACGACGAGCCCTCGCCGATCCTGCGACGACAGGCCGGCGAGCTCGGCTGGCGGCTGGACGGCTGGCATGTGGGGTTCGCCATCGGCCTGGTCGACGGCGACGAGGCGACCGCGGTCCTGGACATCGGATCGATCTTCGCCGGCGAGGCCGTGACGGTGGAGATCGTTCCGGAGAACCACGGCTGGTCCGGATGGGTGTCGATGGATCACGAACCGTCCGCGGCTGAGCTCAACACGGTGGTCACGGCGCTACGGCGTGGTCACCGGACGATCAACCGGTGGGTGACCACGTACATGGGTGTCGGCCGCGCCTACCGGGGCAGCCGCGGCCTGGCGAACTCCCTGGCCGAAGCGCACGACGCCGCGCAACTGGCGGTGAACCGCAAGGAGCTCGGGCGGTTCCTGTACATCGACCGCCTGGGACTGGCCCAGCTGCTGTTGGCGTGGACCAGGACGGACACCTTCCAGCCGGCTGCCCACGAGTTGCTGGCGCCTCTCGGCGGACACCAGGGGCACTTGACGGAGACGTTGAACGCCTACCTCGACGCCGAATCGAACCTGACCGAGACCGCGGCCGTGCTCGGCGTCCATCGCAACACCGTGGCGACCCGGATCCAGCGCATCGAAGCCATTCTCGGAGTGGATCTGTCCAATGTGGACGAGCGGCTGGCGCTGCACCTGGCCTGCCGGACCACGCTGAGCCCGCCGTCGCCGCCATGGGCCTGACGGGCTCCCGCTCGAGCCACTGCTCAACTGGTCAGTGTGCCTCGTCACTGCTTCGGCGCTGTGCACATCGGCTATTTCCGCCCCGGTGACCTTCTGCTTCGCTGGTCCGGTTCGTCGTCCAGCACCACTCGAGCGGAGAGAGGTCATGAGCCGCCTAGGACTGATCACCATCGGTCAGGCGCCGCGTCCTGACATCGCTGCGGACGTGCAGCCCTTGCTCGGTACGACCGAACTGGTGGAAGCCGGAGCGTTGGACGGTCTCGCCGCCGGCGAACTCGCTGCGTTGGCACCCGGACCCGGCGATGAGCTGTTGGTGACCAAGCTCGCTGACGGGACACCGGTGCGAGTCGCACACTCGCGGATCATGCCGCGGGTGGCCTCGGCGGCCAACCGCGCCCTGGCGGCCGGTGCCGACCGTGTCCTGGTGATGTGCACGGCCGAGTTGGCGTCCGCGGACCTGCCAGCTGCGGTGTACACCAGCGAAGAGATCCTGCGTCCGGCCGTGTCGGCACTCGCCCGGGGGCGCCGCCTCGGAGTGGTCGTGCCGGAGGATGCGCAGCGCGAGCAGGCTCACGAGCGGTGGGCCGCGAGCGCGGACACCGTCCAGGTCGGCGTCGCCGATCCGTACGGGCCACAGGCCACCGGCGAAGTCGTCGCGACCTGCGCTGCCTTGGCGGAGTCGTCGGAGCTGATCGTGCTCGACTGCATGGGCTATTCCGCCGCGATGGGCTCTCGGGCGAGACAGCAGTGCGGCGCTGCGGTCGTCGTGGCCAGGACGCTGGTGGTGCGGGTCGTGCTGGAAGCGTTGCCGTCAGAAAGGTCACGACGTGAACTCGCGTGAGCAGCAGGTCCGGGACGACCGCAGCCATCCTCGCGTCAGCGAGCCCGTCGTCTTCATCACCTTGCTGGTCATGGCCGGCGGCGGGGCGATCATCGGGCTGCAGATCATCACCACGCTGGGCGTGACCCCCAACACGTCACTCATCGGCGTGTTGTTCGCGATCATGCTCTCTCGTGTGCCGATCACCGCTTTCCAGCGGTTCCGCTCGGTCCACCAGCAGAACCTCGTCCAGACGACCATCTCGTCGGGCACGTTCGGCGCAGCGAACTGCATGCTGCTGACCATCGGCATCCCGGTGGCCTTGGATGAGCCCGATCTGGTCATGCCGATGTTCGCCGGTGCGGCGATGGCCATGCTGATCGACCTGCTCATGCTCTACTGGCTTTACGACTCCCGGATTTTCCCGGCGAAGGCCGCCTGGCCGCCCGGTATCGCCGCTGCCGAAGCGATCATCGCCGGTGACCAGGGCGGCAAACGAGCCGGGGTGCTGCTGATCGGCAGCGGGGTCGGTGCGCTCGGCGCATTCGCGGGCATACCGATGTCCGGTGCCGGGGTGGCCTTCATCGGCAACATCTGGGCGTTGTCGATGTTCGCGGTGGGCCTGTTCCTCGCGGGATACTCCGACGTCTTCTTCAGCGTGACGCTCAGCGACACCTACATCCCGCACGGCGTCATGATCGGCGCTGGCCTGGTGGCCCTGGTGCAGGCGATCTTGCTGGTGGTGCGCCGGTCGGGCAGTACGGCCGACAACGCCCTCGCCCCCGCCGTGGCCGGGGGTGCAGCCGAGCCCACACGCTCGGATCAGGCCGCGCTGATCGGGCTGGGGCGGGGAGCGGTGCTGTACGTGCTCGCCGGGACCGTCCTGGCGTTGGCCGGTGGGCTGTTCACCGAGATGTCGCCGCTGATGGTCATCGGCTTCGCGCTGTTCGCCGCCGTCGCCTGTATCGCCGCCGAATTCATCGTGGGCCTTTCGGCCATGCACGCCGGGTGGTTCCCTGCGTTCGCCACGGCGCTGGTGTTTCTCTTCATCGGTATGGCCGTCGGCTTTCCGGCGCCGGCCGTCGTGCTCATGGCGGGTTTCGTGGCCGCCGGCAGCCCGGCCTTCGCCGATGCCGGGTACGACTTCAAGGCCGGCTGGGTGTTGCGCGACCGGGGGCGCGATCCGGCCTTCGAACTGGAAGGCCGTCGCCAGCAGCTCCTTGCCGGTCTCATCGGTTTCGTCGTCGCGGCCGTGATCGTCTTCTTCGTGCACGACATCTACTTCTCCAACGATCTGTTCGCGCCGAGCAGCCGGGTGTTCGCCGCAGCCATCGACGCCGGCCTGGGGCCGGACACCATCACCGAGATCTTGCTGTGGGCCGTCCCCGGGGCGCTGATCCAAGTCATCGGTGGTTCCAGCCGGCAGATGGGCGTCCTGCTGGCTACCGGGTTGATCGTCGCCGACCCGATGGCGGCGTACGCGGTGGCCGGCGGATTGATCGTCCGGATCGTGGTGCTGCGGGTCAAAGGAGCCGAGAGCGCGAACATGCTGGCCGTCTTCGGCGGCGGGATCATCGCTGGCGACGCTGTGTACAGCTTTGCCGACTCCCTGGTGAAGGCTCGCTGATGGCTGGCGCGGAGCGTCAGCGCAACGAAGAAAACAGCTCGGGCAGGAGTTCCCGGGCGTCCTGACGAGCGCAGACGAGCGCGCCGGCCGGCGCGCTCGCGTAGGGCCAGCGCACGCGTAGGCCGACGTCAGCCCAGTCTCCGATAGCGGCGAGAAACTTGTCCAGGGCCGGGTTGGACAGCCCGCGTGCTTGCTGCGGTGCGATGTGGCGTTCGAAGAGCACGCCGATCCGCCGTTCGACGCCCAAGAGTTCCGGTGACACCTGGGTCTTGGCATGCGGCGGGTTGTAGAGCACCACCGGAACTGGCGCCGCGACCGAGGCCACGCGGTCGAGGAAGGCGAGACACTCGTCGGCGGTGAGTGGCAGCCAGTCGGGCAGCACCACCTGGATCGCACCGGGCGCATGCTCAGCGGCCCGCCGGATGCGATCCAGGCCGGTGGTCGTTCCGGTGGTGGCGGCGCCGAAGGGAGATCCGCGGCGGCACAGGCGTGCGCCAGCAGCTCGTTGATGTGGTCGAACTCGTCGTCGCTGAGCGTGAAGAACTCACCGGCCGTCCCGTGTGCGTACACGCCATGCACGCCGCTGGTGACCACGGTGTGGAGCTGCTCGCTGAGGCGCTCCCAGTCGATCGTGTCGTCCTCGGTCAGCGGCAGCACGAGTGTGGCCCACGTGCCGTGGATCTCGGCCGGTTTCATCGGCGTCATCTCATATTCACATCCGCGAAACTCTTGACACCGCCATCTATCAGATATCTGATAGCTCCACGCACCGCCGACTGACGACACCCCCGCGACGGGAGGCGACCGTACGAATGATGATCCGCTGGATTGCGAGTTTGGCTGGTCTCGCGTTGATGACGAGCCTCGGCCATGCGGAGCTGGCGGCCAGCTCCGACGCGTCATCCCCACCACTGCCGCAGCACCCGAAAGCAACCGGTGACCTCGACGAACCGTTCTTCGACGAGGACGTCATCTTCGAAGCCGGTACCCATGGCTACACGTGTTTCCGGATCCCGGCCGTCGTCGAAGCCGCCGACGGCACCATCCTGGCCTTCGCCGAGGGCCGGGTGGCCGATTGCGGTGATCACGGAGACATCGACCTCGTCCTGCGCCGTTCGCTCGACGGTGGCCGTACCTGGGGTCCACTGGAGGTCGTCATCGACGGGGCCGGCGACACTCGCGGTAACCCGGCGCCGGTGGTCGACCGCGAGACCGGTCGCGTCGTGCTTCTGAGCACCTGGAACGCCAACGGCGACACCAAGGACCGCCGTCCCTTCGTGTCCTACAGCGACGACCACGGGGTCACCTGGTCCGAGCCCGTGGACATCACCGACGACGTGAAGTTGCCCGAATGGGAGTTCTACGCCACCGGGCCGGTCCACGCCATCCAATTGCAGCGCGGGCCGCACGCCGGACGATTGGTGGCTGGCGCCAACCACACCTGGGGTTCGGACCGGCCGGAGGGACTTGCCCGCGGTGCGCACTTGCTGTACAGCGACGACGGTGGCCAGACGTGGAACATCGGGGCCGTGGACAGCGTCGGCGACAACGTCGTCAACCCGCAGGAGGTCAGCGTCGTCGAGTTGACCGACGGCCGGGTCTACGCGGCCGCGCGGGATCAACACGGCACCGCGGAGGGCACCCGTGCCTTCGCCGTCAGCAGCGACGGCGGCGAGAGTTTCGACGCGCGGTTCGCTCCGATCCCGGACCTCTCCGCGCCCATCATCCAGGGCGCCACGCTGCGGCAACGTGCCAGCGACGCCGGCGACGACCACGACCGGATCCTGTTCTCCGCCCCGGCCCACCCGGCGTCTCGGGAGGCCATGGCCATTCGGTCGTCCTACGACGAGGGCCAGACGTGGGAGCACTGGGACGAGGGCAAGATCATCCATTGGGGCCCGGCTGCGTACTCGGACATGGTGTCGCTGCCCGATCATGAAATCGGCCTGATGTACGAGGCGGGGGAGGGCACCAGTCCGTACGACGAGATCCGTTTCGCGCGGTTCAACGAGGCGTATCTCGCCACCCCCAACGGCGACCCGCCGAACTTCCCGGACCCGCCCGAGCCCGGGCCGACCACACCGGACCACTCACGGACGGCGGAACCCGTGACGGCCTATGTTCGCGGTGAGTGCGACCAGACGGACGGGCCCAGCCGCCGGCACGGCAGCGCCCTCTCGCTCGATGGTGAGAGCGCGCACCTGCAGATCCCCTTCACCGACGCACTCGACCTGGGTTCCGACGACTTCACCGTGTCCGCCTGGTTCCGGTACGACGGCAGCGAGACCGAGCAGGTGCTGGTCTGGGCCTACGGCATCGGAAGTTCCAAGCCGTCGTTCTGGTTGCGCGCCGAACCGGGCGCCGATCGGCTCCGCGCGCTGATCACGACGGAGAACGGGACGTCGTCGGTGGCCACCGATCAGGCGTATGACGACGGTGCATGGCACCAGGTCGCCCTGCGCCGAGCTGACGGAGAGCTCTCGTTGTGGGTCGACGGCGACGAGGTCGCCTCGACCTCCGCCCCCGAGGGGTCGGTCACCATCGGCCGCGAGTTCGGCATCGACGGCCTGTATGTCGGGCAGCGCATGGATGGAATCCAGCAGTTCGACGGAGACATCGACGAGGTCCGGGTCTATCGCCGAGGGCTCACCGACCACGAGTTGAACATCATGCACAGCACGAACGCACCACTGGCCAGGGACTTGGTCCTGCGGCTGCCACTCGACGAGATCGAGTTCGAGTAACAGCGATCCTTCACCGACCACGGCGCCCGGTTGCGCTCGAGTATGGCGCAGCCGGGGGCACGGACAAGGAGGTCCCGAATGACCGCGAGCAGTGTAGATCCGTTGTCACCCCAGACATCCACCGGACCGGCGCGGCGAACGCGGAGGCGTAGTCCCCGCCGTAGGGCGCTGACGGCCGCCGCCGTGTCGATGGTGGTCCTCAGCGGCTGCAGCTTCTTCAGCACCGACGCCGATACGGGCAGCGACGGTGGTGGGGACGCCGCCGACGCTGACGCGCTCGAAGCGCCGAGCCTGGCCCAGCGAGTCGCCGATGGCACGTTGCCCGAACTCGACGAGCGGCTGCCCGAAGAGGCGCTGGTCGTCGAGCCGGTGGACGAGATCGGCCGGTACGGCGGCACCTGGAACACCTATTACCTGGGACCCGACGACAACAACGCGTTCAATCCGATCGGGTACGAGGGCCTGGTGCGCTGGGCGCGCGAATACACCGGAGCGACCGGTATCGAGGAGATCATCCCCAACCTCGCGGAGTTCGAGATCAGTGAGGATGGCGACAGCTACACCTTCCACCTCAGAGAAGGCATCAAGTGGTCCGACGGTGAGCCGTTCGACGCCGACGACATCATGTTCTGGTACGAGTCGGTGTTCTCCAATCCGACGCTGACGCCCAGCACGCCGGACTGGCTGGCCAGCCAAGGCGAACCGGTGACGGTGGAGCGCGTCGACGACTACACGGTGCGGTTCGATTTCGCCGGGCCCAAGGCGTTCTTCCTGCACGACATGGCGCAACTGGACCGGGGCGTGTCGATACTCAACTACCCCGAGCACTACATGTCGCAGTTCCACCCCGACCACAACCCCGATCTCGATGAGCTGGTCGCCGAGAGCGGTTTCGGCGACTGGCAGGCGCTGTTCGAGAGCGAAGCGCAGTGGCGGTACAACCCGGACTTGCCGCGTCTGACCCCCTGGGTCATCACTGAGCCGGGCAACACGGGCAACCGTGCTGTGGCCGAACGCAACCCGTACTACTGGAAGGTCGACCCGGACGGCCGTCAGCTGCCGTATCTCGACGAGGTCGTCTACCGGCTGGCCGAAGATCCCGAGGTCGCGCTCCTGCGTGCCGTCGACGGCGAAGTGGACCTCGAGCACCGGGGGCTGAACTCCGGCAGCGAGTACCCCGTCCTGGTCGAAGGCCAGGAGGACGGCGACTACTGGCTGTTGACCTACCACTACGACAGCATGAACATCGCCGAGCTCCAGCTGAACCTGACCCATCAGGACGAGACGAAACGCGAGATCTTCAACAACAAGTTGTTCCGGATGGGTCTTTCACACGCCATCAATCGGCAGGAGATCATCGACCTCGTCTACAGCGGCCAAGGTGAGCCGTGGCAGACCAGCCCGCTGCGGGATACGCCGTTCTATCACGAGCAACTGGCCAGCCAGTTCGTCGAGTACGACGTGGATCTGGCGAATCAGTATCTCGACGAGGCGGGTTACGACCAGCGCAACGAGGACGGCATCCGGCTCGGGCCGGACGGCGAGCCGATCTCGTTCACGGTGTCCGTACGGGCCGATGCCTTCGGGTGGGACGACGTCAGCGAGTTGCTGGTGGACTACGCGCGTGAAGTCGGTATCGACATGAAGCGAGACGTCATCTCGAACGAGTTGCTTCTCGAGACCCGCAACAGCAATCAGCACGATGCCGTCTTCGGGTCGGGGCTGGGTGGCCGCGCGACGATGCTCGTGCCGTGGAACTACGTCCCCGTCGTGGAGTCGGCCGGATACGGCGTCGAGTGGGCTCGCTGGTACCAAGGTTTTCCGGACGCCGAGCAGCCGCCGGAATACGTCATGGAGCAACTCCGGCTCTGGGACGAACTGCAGGCGACGTTCGATCCTGCGCAGCAGGAGGACCTGTTCCGTCAGATCCTGGACATCGCGGCCGAGCAGTTCTATCAGATCGGTATCGCCACGCCGCGACCTGAATACGCGGTGGTGAAGAACTCCATGCGCAACGTGCCCGAGGAGATGCCGTCCGGGTCGCCGTATCCCAACCCCGCGCCGTACAACCCCGAGCAGTTCTTCAAGGCCGAATAGTCAGCTGAATCGAGTGCATCGGTCGTGACGGTTGAAGAGCGAGGAGATCCCCCATGATGACGCAGTTCATCGTCCGCAGGGTTCTCTACATGGTGCCCACGCTGATAGCGATCTCCATCGTGACGTTCCTGATCATTCAGGCTCCACCGGGCGACTACCTCACCACGGTGGTCGCCCGGCTGGAAGCCGAAGGACAGTACGTCGATCGGGCGCAGCTCGATGCGTTACGGAGCCGATACGGGCTCGACGAGCCGATCTGGGTCCAGTACTGGAAATGGATCAGCGGCATCGTGCTGGAGGGAGACTTCGGCCAATCACTGGTCTACAACGAGCCGGTCGCCGACGTCATCCAGGGGCGGCTGGGCTTCACGGTCCTGCTGTCACTGTGCACGTTGGCCTTCGTGTGGGCCGTGGCGATCCCGATCGGGATGTACTCCGCGGTCAAGCGGTACTCGATCGGCGACTACACGGCGACCTTCGTCGGGTTCATCGGCCTGGCCGTGCCGAACTTCCTGCTGGCGTTGATCTTGCTCTATGTATCGCACCGATATTTCGGGCAGAGCGTCGGCGGGCTGTTCTCGCCGGAGTTCGAGGAAGCGAACTGGAATCTGGGCAAGGTGCTGGATCTGCTGGCGCACCTGTGGATTCCGGTGGTGATCATCGGAACCGCCGGCACCGCCGGAATGATCCGTATCGTGCGGGCGAACCTCCTCGACGAGCTCAACCGGCCGTACGTGACAACCGGGCGGGCGAAAGGCCTGCCCGAGGGGCGCCTTCTGGTGAGGTACCCCAGTCGGATCGCGGCGAGCCCGATCGTGTCCACGGTCGGGTGGCTGCTGCCGTCGTTGATCTCCGCGGAGATCATCGTGTCGGTCGTGCTCAGCCTGCCGACGACCGGCCCGGTACTGCTGCGCGCACTGGAGAGCCAGGACATGTATCTGGCCGGGAGCTTTCTGTTGATCCTGAGCGTCCTGACGGTCATCGGCACCCTGATCTCCGACATCTTGCTGGCCCGTCTCGACCCGCGCATCCGGTACGGGAAGCGGTGATGCCGACGTGAGCACCGAGACGATCGAGAACACGAGCACCGAAACCGGCGCCGACATCGGGTCGACCGGCCATTGGAAACTGGTGTGGCGGCGGTTCAGCCGGCACAGGTTGGCCATGGTGTCTGGTGGAATCCTCTTGTTCATCTACCTGGTGGCCGTGTTCGCCGAGTTCATCGCGCCCTACAGTGCGACGACCAGGTTCGCCGATCACCAGTACACACCGCCGCAGGTCATTCGTCCGGTGGACACCAGCGACGGTTTCCAGCTCGGCTTGTTCGCCGACGGGTACACCGTCGAGATCGATGAGACGACCCAGCAGCGCCGGGTCAGCACGGACCCGTCGCAAACGCGTGAGCTGGGGCTGTTCGTCAAGGGCGAGGAGTACGAGCTTTTCGGACTGATCACCTGGGATCGGCATCTGATCGGGCCCAAGAACGCCGACGAGCCGGTCTTCATTCTCGGTACCGACCGGCTGGGCCGAGACATGTTCAGCCGAATCGTCCACGGTACGCGGGTCTCGATGTCGATCGGGCTGGTCGGTGTCGCGGTGAGCATGGTGCTGGGCATCATCATCGGCGGCATTTCCGGCTACTTCGGCGGTGCCATCGACACTGCGGCGCAGCGGCTCATCGAATTCATCATGAGCATTCCGACCTTGCCGTTGTGGATGGCGCTCGCCGCGGCAGTCCCGGACGGGTGGGGCCCGCTCATGACGTATTTCGCGATCACCGTGATCTTGTCGATGATCGGCTGGACGGAACTGGCCCGAGTGGTCAGGGGTCGCTTCCTTGCGCTGCGTGAGGAGGAATTCGTGGAAGCGGCCCGGCTCGACAACTGCGGCACGTTCCGGATCATGCGCAAATACATGCTGCCGACGTTCAGCAGTCACATCATCGCGGCGCTGACGCTGGCCATTCCGGCGATGATCCTGGCCGAAACCGCACTGAGCTTCCTCGGTTTGGGCCTGCAGGCGCCCGCGGTGAGTTGGGGGGTGCTGCTGCAGGAAGCGCAGAACGTGCGCAGCCTCATGCACGCGCCGTGGCTGCTGATCCCCGGGATCGCCGTGGTCGTCGCGGTGCTCACCTTGAACTTCGTCGGCGACGGCCTCCGGGACGCTGCCGACCCGTACACCTGACACGTGATGGGAGATCGATCATCGATGCTGGCCACGCACCATACGACGAGCCACGACCTGTGGACGTCCGGCGACGGCGGCTACCACACGTACCGGATTCCCGCGTTGGTGGTGACCGATTCGGGCACGGTGTTGGCCTTCTGCGAAGGCCGCCGGGACGGCCGAGGCGACGCGGGGGAGATTCACCTGCTGCTGCGCCGGAGCCACGATCATGGCCTGACCTGGGACGAGCCACGTGTGGTGACCGCTGCGCCCGGCTTCACCCGGGGCAATCCGGCTCCGGTGGTCGACCGGCGGACGGGCGAGGTGATCCTGCTGTTCACCCAGAATCCGGCCGAGCACAACGAGACCGACGTGTGCGCAGGCCTGGCTGACCGCACCGTCTGGATCACCCGCAGCGCCGACGACGGCGTGAGCTGGTCCTCGCCGCAGGAGATCACCGCTCAGGTGAAGGACCCGTCGTGGACCTGGTACGCGACCGGGCCGTGCCACGGTACCCAGCTGGCCAGTGGCCGGCTGATCATCCCGTGCGACCACGCTGTCGGGATCGCCCATGATCGCTGGAACGACCCGTTCCGGTCGCACGTCATCTACAGCGACGACGGCGGGGCGAGCTGGCACGTCGGCGGCGTCCTCCCCGAGGGCACGAACGAATCCACCGTCGCCGAACTTCGCGGCGGGCCGGCGGACCGGGTCTACTTCAACGCCCGCAATCACAACGACAGCGGCCTTCGTGGCTACGCCTACAGCGACGACGGCGGCGAGACGTTCGGCCCGCTGCAGTGGCACGAGACCCTGGTCGAGCCCACGTGCCAGGGCAGCGTCCTGGAAGGTCCCGACGGCGTGTTGTTCTTCGCCAACCCGGCCAGTACCGGACGGGAACGGCTGACCGTCCGGGCCAGCGGCGACGATGGACGCACCTGGTCGCGGGGAAGGGTCATCAACGAGTTCCCGTCGGCCTACAGCGACCTCGCCGTCACCGCCGACGGGCACCTGCTGTGCCTGTACGAGCGTGGCGACGCCCAGCCGCCCTACGACAGTCTTCGACTGGCGCGGCTGCCGATGGACGAGGTTCTCGCCGAGCTCGGTCCCGCGGACCAGTCGCAGCTCCCGGCCGACGCGGCCGGCGGCACAGGGGGTGCAGCACCGTCATGATGTCCTCGGAAGCCTCGCACGCAGACCAGCAGCCGATCCTGCAGATCGAGAACCTTCAGACGCATTTCCGGACCGATACCGGCCTGGTGAAGGCGGTCGACGGCGCGTCGTTCTCGGTGCCCCGCGGCAAGACGGTGTGTGTGGTCGGCGAGAGCGGCTGCGGCAAGAGCGTGACCGGCCGATCGATCTTGCAGGTCGTCGACAGGCCCGGCGAAGTCGTGGGCGGTCGGATCTGGTGGCGCCCGGACGCCGCGGCAGCGGCGACCGACCTGGCGGCGCTGGATCCCCGCGGCGACGAGATCCGAAGGATCAGAGGCAACGAGATCGCGATGATCTTCCAGGAACCGATGACCGCACTGTCTCCCGTGCACACCGTGGGCAGCCAGATCGCCGAAGCCATCCGGTTGCACAGCGACCTCGATGCCGACGCGGCACGAGCCAGGACGATCGAGGTCCTGGCTCAGGTCGGGTTGCCCCGTCCCGAGGACCGGTTCGACGCCTACACGTTCCAGCTGTCCGGGGGGATGCGGCAGCGGGCGATGATCGCCATGGCCTTGGCGTGTCGTCCGGACCTCCTCATCGCTGACGAGCCGACGACCGCGCTCGACGTCACGACGCAGGCGCAGATTCTCCGGCTGCTGGCTCGGCTACAGACCGAGATGAACATGTCCGTGCTGTTCGTCACGCACGACATGGGCGTCGTGGCGCAGATCGCGGACGAGGTGGTGGTGATGTACCTGGGCACTGTGGTGGAGACGGGGCCGACCGAGCAGATCTTCACCGAACCGCGGCACCCTTACACCGCCGCGTTGCTGGACGCGATTCCGCGGTTGGGGCAGCGCCGCCGGGGCGAGCGGCTGACCACGATTCGCGGCAGCGTTCCGGGCCCGCACGACAGGCCGGTGGGTTGTCCCTTCCACCCGCGGTGCGATTTCGCCCGGCCGGGCGTCTGCGACACCCGGGAACCGGAGACGGTGCAGCTGGGAGCCAGGCGCAACGTGCGCTGTGTCCTGGCTGAAGAGACGACGGTGGTCGCATGATGTCGACGGCGGAGACGTTGCTCGAGGTTCGCGACCTGAAGATGCACTTCACCGACGGCGGTGGCTGGTTCCGGAAGAACCGCCGCACGACCAAGGCCGTGGACGGGATCTCGTTCGACGTGCACGCGGGGGAGACCCTGGGGCTGGTCGGGGAAAGCGGTTGCGGCAAGACATCGACGGGCCGGTGTATCACCCGCACCTACAAGCCCACCGCCGGGCATGTCAGGTACCGGGCCGGCGACGGAACCGAGGTGGATCTCGCCGCCCTCAGGCCGTCGCAGCTGGCCGACTATCGCCGGCAGATCCGCATGATCTTCCAGGACCCGTTCTCGTCCCTCAATCCACGGATGACGGCGCGGAACATCATCGCCGAGCCGCTGCGGGTGAACAAGGTGGCCAGCGGCACGGAGCTCGAGGACCGGGTGGTCGAGCTCCTCCGGAAAGTCGGGTTGCGGCCCGAGCACCGGCATCGATTCCCGCACGCGTTCTCCGGTGGGGAACGGCAGCGGCTGGTGATCGCTCGGGCGCTGAGCCTGGATCCGCGGCTGGTGATCGCCGACGAGGCGGTGTCGGCGCTCGACGTGTCGGTGCGGGCGCAGATCCTCGAACTGCTCGTCGAGCTGCAGCACAACCAAGGCCTGACGTACATCTTCATCTCTCACGACCTGTCCGTCGTCGAATATCTGTGCGACCGGGTCGCGGTCATGTACGTCGGGCGTATCGTCGAGCTCGGCCCCACCGACGAGGTGTTCGCCAGTCCGCGCCACCCGTACACGCAGGCCCTGCTCGCGGCGGTACCGCAACCCGACCCAGCCCGGCGCAATATCCTGACGCAGCCGCCGCTGGAAGGAGAGGTCGCCGACGCCGCCAACGCGCCGTCGGGATGTCATTTCCATCCGCGGTGTCCGTTCGCCCAGGAGATCTGTCGGACCGAGTCACCGACACTTCGCACGACCAGCGACGGTCATCAGGTGGCGTGTCATTTCGCCGAACAGCTGAGGCTGGACGGACTGTCCGGCGACGACGCCGGGCGCACTGCCGATCAGGAAGTCCAGACATGAGAAAACCGCTGTACCAAGAGGCTCAGCAACGGCTGCGCGACTACATCCTCGATCACGATCTCTCCCCGGGTGCAGCCTTGCCGCCTGAGGCCGAGCTGGCCAAGGAGCTCGGTATCAGCCGGTTGTCGCTACGCGAGGCCACGAAGAGCCTCGAGACGCTCGGCGTCGTCCGGGCGGTGGCGGGACGCGGCTTGTATGTCAGCGAGTTCTCCTTCGAGGCGGTGCTGCAGCAACTGCCGTACAGCTTCGGCATCGGCGGTCATTCGCTGATGGAGTTGCTGCAGGTACGTGAAGCGATCGAACGCGGTCTGATCGTCACCGTCTCGGGCCTGATGTCCGAGGACGACCTGGCCGAGTTGGACGGCATCGTCGACGAGATGGCGGCGGCCTACCAGCGCAATGAGACGTTCGCTGAGGTGGACCGGCGGTTCCACGTACGGCTGTTCGCGCCCCTGGACAACAGCCTGGTGACCAGCCTGCTGGAACTGTTCTGGGATCTGTTCCACAAGCTCGAGAGCGAGTTGCCGTCCGGCGATCAGCACTCGGTCGAAGTGCACCGAGAGATCCTCGCCGCGATCCGCTCCGGCGACCCAGCCCAGATGACCGCATCCGTCGATGAGCATTTCGGCGGCATCCGCCGGTCGCTGGAGAGTCGAGAAATCCAGCCCCGATCCGAGGAGTGAGCAACACCGCAGCCGAGAACGAACGGCCAAGGGCCCCGGAAGCATGCTTCGAAACCGAATACGGCGGTGATCTGCCGTCAAGAAATGCGGAGGACACGTGACTACCGACCTGCAGGGAATCATCCCGGCCCTCGTGACGCCTTACGACGGCGATGACCGGATCGACGCGGGCATGACCCACAAGCTCGTCGACACCCTCATCGCCCACGGGGTGGGTGGGCTGTACCTGGGCGGATCGACGGGAGAGGGGCTGTTGCAGTCCCCCGCTGAGCGGGTGGCGTTCACGACGCTGGTGACCGAAGTGGTCGCGGGCCGGGTCCCGGTGATCGCGCACGTGGGTGCGGCCGACACAGCGTCGAGCATCGGCATGGCCCGCGAGGCCGCGGCAGCCGGTGTGACGGCGGTCTCGGCGGTGGCGCCGTTCTATTACCAGCACAAGCAAGAACAGGTGCGGCGGCACTTCCTGGACATCGCCGACGCTTCGCCGGTGCCGTTCCTGCCCTACCACTTCCCGCAGGTAGCCGGTGCTTCCAGCACCATTCAGATGCTGGTCGAACTGGCCGAGCACGACAACATCGTCGGCTTCAAGTTCACCTCGCGCGATGTCTACGAACTGCAGCAACTCAAGGCGGCGTGCGGCGACGACGTCGCGATCTTCAACGGGGCCGACGAGGTGTGTCTGCACGGCTTGCTGGCCGGTGCCGCCGGAGCCATCGGCAGTACGTACAACTTCATGGCCGGCCAGTTCGTTAAGTTGGCCGAATCGCTGGCCACCGGCGACGTCGGCCGAGCAGCTCGGCTCCAAGCGGAAGCCAATGCGGTGATCCGGTGGGGAGAGCCCTACGACAACGTCGCCTTCGCGCGTGCGGTGTTGCGTGCGCAGGGCTACGACGTAGGCCCGCCACGCAGGCCGATCGAACAGCTCACGGCCGACGATCACGCCGCGATCGAGCGCCTGGTCGGCGGCACATCGTTTCTGTGACGGCATCGGCTCCAGAAAGCGGGATGACACACGTGGCGCGGAACATCGTGGTCGTGCTCTCGGACGAACACGCGGCGAACGCGAGCGGTTGTTACGGGAACCCGAAGATCCGGACCCCGCATCTGGATCGGCTGGCCGGCCAGGGCGTGCGATACGACACGGCGTACTGCGCCAGCCCGATGTGTGTGCCGTCGCGGCTGGCCCTGTTGTCGGGGCGGTACGTGCACCAGATCGGCGCGTGGGACAACGGCGTGATACCGGGGGAGAAGCTGCGCACGTGGGGGCATCACCTCCGGGAAGCCGGCTACGAAAGCGTGCTGGCAGGTCGAACTCACTTCAACGGCCCCGATCGGCTGTTGGGCTTCGACCGTCGGCTGACTGATGACTTGGACTTCTGGATCACCCACGACGGCAATCCGCCGCCGCGGGTGCCGGAGTGGCGGCGCAGCAGCAATTCACACGTGTCCGAGGCGCACGGCGGCGACCATGTGCACACCCGCCACGACGCGACCGTGACCGACGCCGTCATCGATTTCCTCCGCGATCGGGCCGAGCAGCCGGACGCGGACCCGTTCCTGCTGTACGTCGGGTACATGCATCCGCATTTCCCGCTGGTCGCGCCGCCGGAGTACCTGGCCCGCTACGACCCGGACGACGTGGAACTGCCGGCCACCCGGCACGAGGACCCGGCATCGCAACACCCGGTGATCAGGCAGATCCGGCAAGCGTTCCGCAACGACGAGCCACTCACTGACGACGAACAGCGTCAGGCCACCGCGTGCTACTGGGCCCTGGTGAGCCACCTGGACGATCAGTTGGGCCGGCTACTCGCGGCTCTGGACGAATCGCGACTACGCGACGACACGGTCGTCATCTACACCAGCGACCACGGTGAGATGGCTGGACATCACGGCATCTGGCAGAAGCAGGTGTTCTACGAGCCTTCGGTGCAGGTCCCGCTCGTCCTCCGCGCCCCGGGCCATCTCCGGGGGACGCTGCGGACCGGATCGGTCACGCGGAACGTCAGCTTGATCGACGTGTTGCCCACGTTGCGCGAGCTGGCCGGGCTTCCTCCGGACGACACGCTGCCAGGACGCAGCCTTGCGCTGCACCCGGATGACGACGCAGCGTCGACGGACACGGACCGGCCGATCTTGTCCGAATACCACGCTCAAGGCATGATCGACGGCGGCTACATGCTGAAAGTGGGACGGTACAAGTACTGCTACTACGTCGGTCATGAGCCGCAACTGTTCGACGTGGAGTCCGACCCGGCCGAACTCACCGACCTCGCTGCCGATCCTGCCTTCGCCTCCGTGCTTGCCGGCATGGATGCCGCTCTCCGCGACATCACCGACCCGGAGGAGGTCGACCGTCGCGCCAAGACGGATCAACTGGTGCGGGCCGGCGCGGCTCGCTGAACTGCGCCGGGACCGGTCCACCGCCGAAGTGGGAGGGCCCTCGCCAGCGCGGCGCTCATCACCGGCGGCCGATGTTGCGGATCATGAGGCACTGCTGGCGCTATGGCGCCGTCAGCGGCTCATGATCCATCGGGTGACGTCGCAGCAGGCTGCGGTTCTGCGGTCAGCGCTGGACCTTGCCGGCTTTCAGGCACGAGGTGCAGACGTTGAGCCGCTTCCGGGCTCCGGCGACGACCGCCCGTACCGGCTGGATGTTGGGGTTCCAGCGACGCGGGGTCCGGCGATGCGAGTGCGAGATCGAGTTGCCGAAGCCCGGGCCCTTGCCGCAGACATCGCAGGTGGCAGCCACGGGAGACTCCTTGAGTGTGGAAGTAGCGTACGTACCGTCGAACAGGATGTGCCCGCACAGCTCTGGCGCAGACAACCGCGCCAGCATACCGGGTGGACGTCGTGCGACCCAAACCGTGTGGCGATCCGCCGACGTCGCCGCTCCGGACGTCGGTCGTGGCGGGTACTCTCCACCGATGTCCGGACCTTGCGCACGGGAGGGGGAGCGAGAGGCGGTGCAGCCGGTCCCCGACGCCGAGATCGTCCTGCGCTGGTGCCACGCCGGCCTCGACGCCCTGGCCGCGGCGCGCGAGGAGATCGACGCCCTCAACGTCTACCCCGTTCCCGACGGCGACACCGGCACCAACCTGTACCTGACCATGGAGGCGGCGGTGGCCGCGGCCACCGAGGCCGACCCGCACCTGCGCGAGGTCGTCGACGCGATGGCTCGCGGTGCCCTGCTCGGCGCTCGCGGCAACTCCGGCATCATCCTGGCGCAAATGCTGCGGGGCGTGGCTGAGGTCCTGCGCGCCCCCGGCGTCACGCTCGCCGACGGACGCGCCCTGGCCGACGGGTTGGCCCGAGCCGCCGCCGACGCCGTCGGAGCTGTCGCCGTCCCCGTCGAGGGCACGATCCTGACGGTCGCCAAGGCAGCCGCAGCCGCCGCCGTCCGCCACGCCGCCAGGCAAGACTGCGACCTGCCGGGCGTGGCACTCGCTGCGGCCAGGGCCGGACGTGCAGCGCTGGAGCGCACACCAGACCAATTGGATGTGTTGCGAGCAGCTGGCGTCGTCGACGCCGGGGGGCGGGGTCTGACCGTGCTTCTCGACGCGTTCGACACCGTCTTGACCGGTCGCCGTGCGCTGCCCGCGCCGCGGCCGTTCGGCGCGCACACGGTGCCGTCGCCGGTCAAGCCCGTCGCCGCCGTGACGCCGTCGTCCCCGGCGTACGAGGTGATGTACCTGCTCGACGCGCCCGACGACCGCATCGCCGAGTTGCGCGTGCGTCTCGGCGAGTTGGGCGACTCGCTCGTGGTCGTCGGCGGTGACGGCGAGTGGAACGTGCACGTACATGTCGACGATGCCGGGGCCGCGCTGGAGGCGGGTATCCGCGCGGGCCGGCCCCATCACATCAAGGTCACCCACCTGTTGAGTGCAGCTCCGTCCGGCGCCGACCGCGACGGCCGGGTGATCGTCGCGTTCGCCGCCGGTGACGGGCTGGCGGAGTTGTTCGCTGCCGCGGGCGGCACCGTCGTGGCGACCCGTCCGGGGCACCGGCCTTCAACCGGCGAGATGCTCGAAGCAGTCGAGCGCGGCGGTGCGGGCGACGTCGTCATCCTGCCGAACGAGCGTGACGCCGTGCCGGTGGCCCAGGCCGCTGCCGCCGAACTACGCACGACGGGCCGCCGGGCGGCGGTCATACCGAGCGTCGCCCAAGTGCAAGGGCTCGCCGCGCTGGCGGTACACGAGCCCGCCCTGCCGTTCGACACCGACGTCGTCGCCATGACCACGGCCGCCGGGCAGACTCGCCACGGTGCGGTCACCGTCGCCGCGCGCGAGGCGGTGACCATGGCCGGCGTGTGCCAGGTCGGTGACGTGCTCGGGGTCGTGGACGGCGATTTCGCGGTCATCGGGGACGACCCGCTGGCTGTGGCGACCGAGGTGGTCCGGCGCATGCTCGCCGCCGGCGGCGAGCTCGTGACGGTGGTCACCGGCGCCCATGCCGAGAACGGCCTGGCCGACGGCGTCGTCCAGGCGGTTCGCCAGACTCATCCGGAGGCCGACACCGTCGTCTATCACGGCGGTCAGCCTCGCTACCCACTACTGCTCGGAGTGGAGTGATGGTCGACTTCGATCACGACCTGCGCGCGATCGTGGGGGACAAGACCGCCAAAGCCCTGGCGAGCGCCCTGGACCTGCACACCGTAGGCGACCTGATGCGCCACTATCCGCGCCGTTACGTCCAGCGCGGCGAGCTCACCGAACTGAGCTCGCTGCGTGAGGACGAGCACGTGACCGTGGTGGCCATGGTGCGCAGCGTGTCGAAGCGGTCGATGCGCCAGCGCCGCGGCTCGATCCTCGAGGTCGTCGTGACCGACGGGACGGGTGAGCTCACGTTGACGTTCTTCAATCAGGCCTGGCGCGAGCGCGAGCTGCTGCCCGAGCGCATCGGCATGTTCGCCGGCAAGGTCGGCACCTATCGCGGCAAACGGCAGCTCGCTCACCCGGACTACGAGCTGTTCCCCGAGCACGTCACGAGTTTCCGCCAGGCCGCCGAGGAGTACGCCGACGAGATCATCCCGGTCTACCCGGCGAGTGAGAAGCTGCCGTCGTGGCGCATCGCGAAGTGCGTCGACGTCGTGCTGCAGCAGCTCGGTGACCTGCCGGACCCGGTACCCGAGCAGGTGCGCCGTAAGCACCGCCTGCCGGGGCTGGCCGAAGCGCTGCACGCCGTCCACCGGCCCCGCAGCATCGAACTGGCGCGCACGGCGCAGCGCAGACTGCGGTTCGAGGAAGCGTTCGTGCTGCAGGCCGAGCTCGCCCGCCGGCGACTCTCGACGGCGGCGCTGCCGGCCACCAGACGCGCCGCGGTGCCAGGCGGTGCACTCGAAGCGCTCGACGAACGCTTGCCCTTCGAGCTCACCGAGGGGCAGCGCCGTCTCGGCGAGGAGATCGCCGCCGAGCTCGACACGCCGCATCCCATGCACCGGCTCCTGCAGGGCGAGGTCGGCGCGGGCAAGACGGTGGTCGCCCTGCGCGCGATGCTCGCGGTGGTGGACTCCGGCGGGCAGGCGGCGCTGCTGGCCCCCACCGAAGTGCTGGCACAGCAGCACTACCGGTCGCTGACGAACCTGCTCGGTCCGCTGGCGCAGCGGGGGATGCTCGGCGGATCGGACGTCGGCACGCGGGTGGCGCTGGTCACCGGCTCGATGCCGGCCGCTGCCCGGCGCGAGGCCCTGCTCGACATCGGCGTCGGCGACGCCGGCATCGTGGTGGGCACGCATGCCCTGCTCGAAGAGCGGGTCCAGTTCTTCGATCTCGGCCTCGTCGTGGTGGACGAGCAACACCGGTTCGGCGTCGAGCAGCGTTCTGCCCTGGCGGCGAAGAGCCGCGACGGCACCCGGCCGCACGTCCTGGTCATGACGGCGACCCCGATCCCGCGCACGGTGGCCATGACGGTGTTCGGCGATCTGGAGATCTCGACGCTGGCCGACGTGCCCGGCGGGCGCGCTGAGGTGTCCACCCACGTCGTGCCCGTGGACGAGAAGCCGCACTTCCTCGATCGCGCGTGGCAGCGGGTGCGTGAGGAGGCCGAGGCGGGCCATCGGGTGTACGTCGTCTGTCCGCGCATCGGCGACGAGCAGGAAGACCCTGGTGGTGCCGACGACGATCGTCGCCGCCCGGTCGCCGTGCTCGAGCTGGCTGAGATGCTGCGGACCGGACCGCTGGCCGGGATCGAGACCGAGGTGCTGCACGGCCGGTTGTCGCCGGAGGCCAAAGACGCCGCGATGGCCCGGTTCACGCAGGGCACTGCGCCGGTGCTCGTCGCCACCACGGTGGTCGAGGTGGGTATCGACGTGCCCACGGCGTCGATGATGGTCATCATGGATGCCGACCGGTTCGGCGTGTCGCAGCTGCACCAGTTGCGCGGGCGAATCGGGCGTGGCGAGATCCCGGGGGTGTGCCTGCTGGTCACCGAGGCGCCGGCCGGATCCCCGGCGAGGCAGCGGCTCGATGCGGTGGCGGCGACCCGCAACGGGTTCGAGCTCTCGCGCGTCGACCTCGAGCAACGCCGTGAAGGTGACGTCTTGGGCGCAGCGCAGTCCGGCAAGCGCTCCAGCCTGAAGATGCTCAAGGTGATCCGTGACGAGGACGTCATCCGGCAGGCGCGCGAGGACGCCACCGCCGTCGTCGCAGGCGATCGCGACCTCGCCGAGCATCCAGCGCTGCTGCGTGCCGTCGAGGCCGTCGTCGCCGAGCAGGAGGCGGATTATCTCGACAAGGCGTAACGTTGCGCCGGTGACCCGGATCGTCGCCGGCGCCGCGCGGGGCCGGAAGCTGTCGGTGCCGCCCGGCTCCAGCACCCGTCCGACCGCTGACCGGGTTCGCGAGGCGCTGTTCTCCACGCTCGACGCTCAACTCGGCGGCTTCGACGGCGTCCGCGTCCTGGATCTCTACGCCGGCAGCGGCGCACTCGGTTTGGAGGCGCTGTCCCGAGGCGGCAGCCACGCTCTGCTGGTGGAGTCCGACGCTCGGGCCGCTCGCGTCATTCGGGCGAACGTCGCCGACCTCGGTTTCGGTGCGTCCGCGCAGGTGGTCACCGCCGCCGTGGAGCGGGTTCTGGCAACTCCGCCCGAGACGCCCTACCACCTGGTGCTGGCCGACCCGCCCTACGCGATGTCGGCAGCGGAACTCACCGGAGTACTCGAGGCGCTGACCCGAGGGTGGCTGGAGCCCGGCGCGGTGGTCGTCGTCGAACGTGACCGGCGTGGCGAGGCCGTGACTTGGCCGGCAGGCCTCGTCGGGGACCGCGAGCGCCGTTACGGCGAGACCGTGCTCTGGTACGGTCACTCGCCCGAAACGACCCTGACCCATGGTTGATCGAGCCACAGGAGTTCACGTGCGGCGTTGCATCTGCCCCGGTTCCTTCGACCCGGTGACCAACGGTCACCTCGACGTCATCGAACGTGCCTCGTCCTTGTTCGACGAGGTGGTCGTCGCTGTTCTGACGAATGTGTCGAAGCGGAGCCTTTTCGACATCGACGAGCGTATGGACATGCTCCGCATTGTCAGCGCGCACCTGGGTAACGTCCGGATCGAGAGTTTCGCGGGCCTTCTTGTCGATTTTGCTTCACGACATGGCATCACTGCAGTAGTCAAAGGCCTGCGCGCCGTGACAGATTTCGACTATGAACTACAGATGGCGCAGATGAATCACCGGTTGTCGGGGCTCGAGACCCTGTTCGTGGCGACGAACCCCGATTACTCGTTTCTGTCGTCCAGCTTGGTCAAGGAGGTGGCGTCGTATGGGGGAGACGTCACCGGACTGGTGCCGGACCCCGTCCTGCACCGGCTCCACCAACGACTCGAGCAGCGGTGATCCCGCAGGGTTCGAGAGGGGGAGGGTCCCATGGAGGTTCACGACAAGATCGCCGAGATCGTCACGATGGTCGACTCGGCGCGGACCATGCCGATGTCTTCGACGGCGCTGGTCAACAAGCACCAGTTGCTGGCATTGCTCGACGAGGTCCGAGAGAACTTGCCGGAAAACTTGCGCGCCGCGGAGGCGGTGCTCGGCCAGCGCGAAGCACTGCTGATGGAAGCTCGCGGCAACGCCGAGCGCATCGTGCACGACGCCCGCAGCGAGCACGCCCGCCTGGTCGCCGACCACACGGTCACCCAGGCCGCCCGCCACGAGGCCGAGGAGGTCCTGCAGCTGGCCCGTGAGCAGGCCGAGACGATCCGCAGCGACGCTGACGACTACGTCGATGCGAAACTGGCGCGCCTCGAAGTGGCCGCCCAGCGCATCGTCGAAACCGTGCGTGACGGCCGAGAGCAGCTGCGTCGACCCACGCCGTATGCGGAGCTGAACCACCGGAGGAACGGGTTCGAGCTCAGCGCGCCCGAGCCCGAGTCCGAGCCGGAGCCAGCGACCGTGCCCGAGACCGGCTCCGCCAACGGCACCAGCTTCCCGGCCGACATGGAGATCTCCGAGCCGGCGGCACGGCCCCGAGACGCCGCCGACTTCGAGGCCAACGGCACGGTGTACGCCGAGCCAGACGACGACTCCAGGGTCTCCGTCGGCGAAGTCGACAAGGCCAAGTACTGAGGGTGAGCACCGTGAGCAGGACCTCCCTCCGCCGTGGTTTGGGGTCGGTGCGCACGGTCTAGTACTCTTGGTCGTCGGCCTCACGTCGAGGCAAGAGATTGTCATGCCCGAACGAGTACGAGAGTTGATGACGCTGAACACGCTCGATCCGCGAGCACCGTTCGTCCTCGACACACACGAGCTTGGACGTCGGCCTGGTTCGAGTCAGCGAATGGCGCTCACGTTCCCGGCACCGGCCGATCTCGGACTCGGCGGCGTGGTCGGGGTGCCCGAAGCGGCCGACATCGAGTTGGAGTTGCGGCTCGAGTCGGTCATGGAGGGCGTGCTCGTCTCCGGACCGGTGCGTGCGCCGTACTCCGGTGAATGTGCACGGTGCCTGGATGCCGTCACCGGCGAAGTGGCCGGGGAGATCCAGGAGCTGTACGTGTATGCCGATCGTGCCGACAACCCCGACACCGAGACCGACGACCAGGAACTGCGCGTCGAGGGCGAGTTGATCGACCTCGAGCAGCCGATCCGAGACGCGGTGGTGCTTGCGCTGCCGCCCTCGCCGGTGTGCGGTCCGGACTGTCCTGGCTTGTGTTCCATCTGTGGGGCACGCCTGGCCGACGATCCGGGTCACGCGCACGACACCACCGACCCACGGTGGGCGGCCTTGGCCGGCCTGCTCACCGACGACACCCACGAGTCCGGCTCCTTGAGGGCCGGCCCGACGGAAGAGAGCTAGCCGTGGCCGTCCCGAAGCGGAAGATGTCCCGTAGCAACACCCGCCACCGCCGTTCGCAGTGGAAGGCGAAGCTTCCGCAGATCCAGAAGCGCACCCAGAACGGCCGCACCACCTGGGTCGTCGCGCACCGCGCGCACGTCGTCGAGGACTCCCAGGGCACCGCGCTGTTCCGGGAGTACAACGGTCGCCAGGTCGGCGACGCCTGAGCGGACGCGCTGCCTAGGAAAGCGTTGTGACAGCCGAGAGCCCGCCCCTGTCCGTTCTCGAGGGGCGTCTCGGCGTGCCCGTAACGCCTGAGCTACTTCAGCTCGCCCTCACCCACCGTTCCTACGCGTACGAGAACGGCGGCCTGCCCACCAACGAGCGCTTGGAGTTCTTGGGCGACGCCGTTCTCGGCCTGGTGGTCACCGAGACCCTGTACCGCCTGCACCCGGATCTGTCCGAGGGGCAGCTGGCCAAGCTGCGGGCCGCGGTGGTGAACATGCGTGCGCTGGCCTCGGTCGCACGGGAGCTCGAGCTGGGACAGTTCGTGCTGCTGGGGCGTGGGGAAGAGGCCACCGGCGGGCGAGACAAGTCGTCGATCCTGGCCGACACGGTCGAAGCGCTGATCGGAGCGGTCTACGTCGACCGCGGTTTCGAGGAGACCGCGGCATTGGTACACCGTCTCGTCGACGGCTTGATCGAGGCCTCGGCCCTGCTCGGCGCCGGCCTGGACTGGAAGACGTCGCTGCAGGAGCTCACGTCGCAACAGTCGTTGGGCGTGCCCGAGTACCGCATCAGCGAGGACGGGCCCGACCACGCCAAGGTGTTCACCGCCGAAGTCGTCGTGGGCGGTGTCGTCTACGGCTCCGGCAGCGGACGAAGCAAGAAGGAAGCCGAGGCGCACGCCGCAGAGCTGGCCTGGAAGCGCCTCAGCGTGACCGGCGACACCGGGACCTCGCAGGACTCCTGACGTCAGTAGGGTCGACACGTGCCCGAGCTGCCCGAGGTCGAAGTCGTCCGCCGTGGCCTTGAAGCCCACGTGCTCGGCCGCGAGATCGCCAAGGTCGATGTGTTGCACCCGCGGTCGGTGCGCCGGCATCCGGCTGGTGCGCGTGATTTCGCCGATCTGCTGGTGAACAGGGCCTTCGTCGCTGCGCGGCGCCGGGGCAAGTATCTGTGGCTTCCACTGGACGATGACCAGCACGCGGTGGTCGGCCACCTGGGCATGAGCGGTCAGCTCCTGGTGCAGCCCGGCGCCGCGGCCGACGAAGCCCACCTGCGGATCCGGTTCGCCTTCGCCGCCGGTGACCCCGAGCTGCGCTTCGTCGACCAGCGCACGTTCGGCGGGTTCGCCGTGGCCCCGATGGACGCCGCGGGGGTCCCGGTGCCGATCGCCCACATCGCCGCCGACCCGCTGGATGACGCCTTCGACGATGCCCGCTTCCTCGAGGCGTTGCGGCGGCGGCGGACCGGTGTGAAGCGTGCCCTGCTCGACCAGAGCCTGATCTCGGGCGTGGGCAACATCTACGCCGACGAAGCGTTGTGGCGATCTCGGCTGCATTACGCCCGCCCGACCGAGACGCTACGCCGCTCCGAGGCCGTCCGGCTGCTCAGCGCGGTGCGCGAGGTGATGGCCGCCGCGCTCGACCATGGCGGCACGTCGTTCGACCATCTGTATGTCAACGTCAACGGCGAGAGCGGATACTTCGACCGCTCACTCGACGTCTACGGCCGGGCAGGTCTGTCCTGCCGCCGGTGCGAGGCGCCGATTCGTCGTGACCCGTTCATGAATCGCTCATCGTTCACATGTCCGACGTGTCAGCCGCGACCTCGCCGTGCTCGTTGGTGACCTCGCGGAATACCCAGAAGAAGTTGACCGAAACGGGCT
>NZ_DAHVSH010000206.1:0-33175 GCF_027324685.1 Haloactinopolyspora sp. | reverse complement strand
CGCCCTGACGCTCGGCATCGTCGCAGGTGACGTGGCCCTGTACCTGACCGCGATCGTCGAGACGGTCATCGGGCTCACCCTCGTGACGGCCAAGTTCGTCAAGACCGGGCTGGTTCTGCTGGGCGCAGCGCTGGTGGGGATCATGTCGCCGCTGGTGCTGTTCTTCACCGAGATGTTCCAGGGTGGCGGGCCGACGCTGGAGGCCCAGTACATCGTCAAGGACATCGTGTTCGTCGCCGGTGGCATGGTGGTGGCCGCAGTCGCGCTCGGCGCGCGGCTGGTCAAGGACTGATCCGCGGCCCCATCGATCAACCGCAATCGGCGTGGGCTCGTCGGCTACCTGGAAGCCGCCGGGCCCACGCCCTCGTTGCCGCCGTCGCCCTTCACTGGTGATCAGGCGGGGCGATCATGAGGTGTTGGCGGCGTTGGCGCGCCGTGGGTGTCTCATGATCGTTGGTGGTGGGGGTGGGTTTGGGCTGTTGGTGGCTCATGATCGCGTGGGGGCGGTGATCATGAGGTGGTGGTGGCGTTGGTGGGGTGATCATGAGGTGTTGGCGGCGTTGGCGCGCCGTGGGTGACTCATGATCGTTGGTGGTGTGCGGCAGCGGAGGCGACAGCGATCGACTTGACGAGAATTTTCTTTCGCCGTAGAAAATAACCCATGCCGGCCCGTGCCGAACCTCCAGCGAGCCCCGTGCGACGGGAGCGATCGCGAGAGATCAAACGCTCTGCGGTGATCTCCGCGGCGCGGCAGACCCGCCTGCTGTCCCGCTCGCAGCTGACCAGGCTGACCGGTCTGAGCGCGGCCACCCTCACGCCGCTGGTGCGCGAGTTGATCGCGGAGGGATACCTGCTGGAACGCGGCGCCGAGGCGTCCAAGCCCGGCCGCCCGCGCGAGATGCTGGAGTTCAACCCGCGCGCCGAGCTCGTCGCGGCGGTCGCACTTCACCCGCATCAGGCGCATTGCGAGATCGCCGACAGCGACGGCACGGTCATCGCGCACGCCGACATGCCACTCGGCGCCGACATCATCACCACCATCTGCGACGTCGTGGTCCGCCTGGTCGGCACCGGGATCTCGGAGCTGCGCGGCGTGGCTGTCGCCGTCCCCGGCGTCACCACCGGTGGCGAAGTCCGGCTGGCGCCTTCGGTCGGGATGGTCGAGACCAGCTCGATCGGTGAGGGCATTCAGGCCCGGCTCGGTGTTCCGGTCGTGGTGGACAACGACGTGAACCTCATGGTCGTCGGCGAGCATGCCGCCGGTGCGGGGGCCGACGTGCGTGACGTCCTGCTGCTGCACGTGGCCGACGGCGTCGGCGCGGGCCTGATCCTGGACGGCCAGGTCCGCCGAGGCGCCTCGAGCGCGGCAGGCGAGGTCGGATTCGTCCCGTTGGAACCCGACACGTACGGGAACGACGGCGTCGGAGCGTTCGAAGCGCGCTGGTCGGAAACCGCGATCGCCGCCCACCTCGAACAGATCGGTGTCGACTCGGCCGAGGCGCCACCGGTCACCAGCCTGGTTCGCGCGGCCGGCGGTGACCCCGTCGCGCGCGACTACCTCGACCAGGTGCTCAAGGCGTGGTCGCGGTTGATCATCTCCTGCGCCTGCGTCGTCGATCCAGGGCGCATCCTGCTCAGCGGCGCGGCCGCGGAACTGGATGACGACGCCATGAGCACGTTGCAAGACCTCGTCGACGGCACGGCCCCGGCGCGAACCGAGATCCGCCGCAGCGTGCTCGGAGAACGTGCCGTCCTCCACGGCGCCGTCAGCTCGGCGCTGACCGCCGCGGGACTGATGACCCACGTACTCACCTAGGGCCACCCGCACGCGGCCCGACCGATCCGCTTTCGACTTGTCCGCATTCAACTTGGAGGTATGCATGACACGCCCCACCACGGTGCTCGGCGCCATGATCGCCCTGGGCATCGTCCTCACCGGCTGTGGCGGTGACGCCGAGACCGCGGGCGACGGCGAGTCGGCGAGCCTGACGATCTACAGCGCCAGAGACTCCAACATCACCGACTACGTCATCGAGCAGTTCGAGCAGGAGTACCCCGAGTACGCCGGCAACGTCGAGGTCTTGAACCTCGGCGCTCAGGAAGTCCTCGAGCGCGTCCGGGCCGAGAGCGCCAATCCGCAGGCCGACGTCTGGTGGGGTGGCACCCAGCAGGGCCTCGACGCGGCTGCGGAGGAAGACCTGCTGGAACCCATCGAGCCCGCGTTCGCCGCGGACATCGACGAGATGTACAAGGACCCCGAGGGCCGCTGGTTCGGCGAGATCCTGCTGCCCGAGGTGATCATGTACAACAACGCGGCGCTCTCGCCGGAGGAAGCACCGCAGGACTGGGACGATCTGCTCGACCCGACGTGGGAGGGCGAGATCATCATTCGCGATGTCGCGGCCTCGGGCACGATGCGCTCGATCTACGCGTCGATGATCCTGCAGCAGTCTCCGGACGGCTCCGACCCGCAGGCCGGCTACGACTGGCTGGCCAAGCTGGATGCCAACACCGGCGAGTACGCCGCCAACCCGTCAGACCTCTATCTCAAGATGTCGCGGGAACAGGGCACCGTCAGCGCGTGGAACCTGCAAGACATCTTGATCCAGGCCGAGCAGCAGAACATGCCCTTCGGCTACGTGATGCCCGAGTCGGGTGCGCCGGTGCTGGTCGACGGGGTCGCCGCGATCGCCGGCGGCGACAGCGAGGCGGCCACGCAGTTCCTGGAGTTCATCTTCGAAGACGGGCTGCGCAACGAGCTCGCCGCGGAGTATTTCCAGATCCCGACCGTAGAGATCTCCGAGGAGCCGGACTGGCTGGCCGAGCTCGACCTGCAGCCGATGGACGTCGACTGGTCCCTCGTCGGTGAGCACGAGACCGAGTGGATCAACCACTGGAACGAGAACATCAAGAACAAGGGCTGACTCGACGGCCGGGTCGGTGTCCTGCCCAGCGGCGGGCGCCGACCCGGCCCGCGAGCCGCGGAAGGTGAAACATGGTCCAGGTCCGCCTCGACGCCGTGCGCAAGGTGTTCCCGCGATCGGGTGGCGAGCCCGCCGTCGACGACGTCGATCTGACGATCGGAGACGGGGAGTTCTTCACCCTGTTGGGGCCCAGCGGCTGCGGGAAAACGACGACGCTGCGGATGGTCGCCGGGTTCTACTTTCCGTCGGCCGGGCGTATCTACTTCGGCGACGACGACGTCACCCGGCAGGCGCCGAACAAACGCGACACGGGCATGGTGTTCCAGAACTACGCGCTGTTCCCGCACATGACCGTCGCCCAGAACGTCGGGTACGGGTTGCGGATCCGTAAGGTCCGCGGCGCTGAGGCGAGCAAGCGGATCGAGGAGGCGCTCGAGCAAGTCCACTTGGGCGGGTTCGGGAGCCGGCGCATCGACCAGCTCTCCGGTGGTCAGCAACAGCGGGTCGCCCTGGCGCGGGCGTTGGTCATCAGGCCGCGCACGTTGCTGCTGGACGAGCCGCTGTCGAACCTGGACGCCAAACTGCGGGAGGAGACCCGGCTGGAGATCCGCCGCATCCAGCGCGAAGCCAGCACGACGTCGATTTACGTCACGCACGACCAAGCCGAAGCCATGGCGATGTCCGACCGGGTGGCGGTCATGCACAACGGCACCGTCCAACAGGTGGGCACGCCGGAGGAGATCTATCGCCGCCCGGCCAATCGGTTCGTGGCCACGTTCATCGGCCGCAGCAACGTCATGTCGATGCCGGTGACCGGGGCCGGGCGAGACTACGTCGAGGTACGCGGGCCGGCGGGAGCGACGTTGCGGGCGGCCGCACCGGTCGACCACGGGCTGCACGAGACAGCCGACGCCTTGATCTCGGTCCGCCCGGAACACATCCGCCTCACCTCAGCCGAGGAGCCGGGCGCCATTCCCGGCAAGGTGACCGAGACCGAGTTCACGGGCATGTCGACCAACGTCACGGTGGACACCGGCGAAGCCGTCCTGCAGGCAGCCTCCGTCGAGGTGCCGACCCGTCTCACGGTCGGATCCACCGTCGGCGTCGTCCTGCCGCCCGAGCATGTGTGGGTGGTCCGGCCGTGAGCATGCGCCGTGCCGCCACAGCCGACGACACTGTGCGACCCGTGTCTTCCGAGACGGCCGCGGCGACGCCACCCGGACCGCGCCGGCGATCGAGCGGGTCGGTGACCGGTTCGCGGTGGTTTCCGTACGTGCTGGTGCTGCCGCTCGCGCTGGTGCTGTGGGGCTACATCGTCCAGCCCATGCTCGCGACCTTCGCCGAGAGCGTGGGCGACGGCTCCGGTGCCAACTACTCCGCCTTCTTGAGCGGTGGCGGCGTCGCCCGGCAGTCGTTGATCAACTCCGTGGTCATCTCGCTGGTCAGCGTCGTGTTGTGCGCAGCGGTCGGCGTGTCGATGGCGTTCTTGCTGCGCCGGTTCCAGTTTCCCGGGCGAAGCGTCATCGAGGCGATCATCCTCGTCCCGGCCGCCTTGCCGCCGCTCATCGGCGCGATCTCGTTCCAGCTGCTGTACAGCGAGACCGGCATCGTGCCGCGGGCACTGCAGCGGTTGCTCGGTACCGAGGAGCCGGTGCTGTCGGTCAGCGGGATCGCCGGTGTGCTGGTCGTGCACACGTTCACCATGTACCCGTTCTTCTACCTGGCCGCTTCGGCTGCGCTGAAGGGCATGGACCCGTCGGTCGAGGAGGCTGCGTACAACCTCGGCGCGAGCCGGGTGCGGGTGTGGCGCACGGTGTTGCTGCCCATGCTCACCCCCGCCTTGGTGTCCGGTGCGTTGCTGGTGTTCATGACATCGTTGGCCTCGTACACCGCGCCGCTGTTGTTCGGCGTGGACCAGACCATGACGATGCAGATCTACATCAACCGCACCAACGGAGACATGCCGCTGGCCTCCACGTACGCCTCGGTGCTCGGTGTGGTGTCCATCCTCTTCCTGCTGGTGATGCGGTGGTACGAGGGCCGGCGTAGCTACCGGTCGCAGTCCAAGGGCATCGCTGCACATCGGCGTGAGGTGACCAATCCGGTGGCACGGTGGCTGGCCATGGCCGGCTCACTCGTGGCGGTGGCGGTCCTGCTGGCTCCAGCGGCGACGATCGCGCTCGTGGCGTTCTCTCGCGACGGCTCGTGGACCACCCAGGTGCTCCCGGAGGAGTACACGCTGGAGAACTTCACGGCGATCGTGTCCGAACCGAAGGCTTTCGAACCGATTCTCAACTCGCTGACCATCAGCGCGGTCGCGACGGCGGCGATCATCGTCGTCGGCGTGCTGATCGCCTACGCCGTGCGGCGCTTGCAGTTCGTCGGCCGGTCGCTGCTGGACATCGGGGTCATGCTCGCCTGGGCGCTGCCGGGGACGGTCGTGGCCATCAACCTCATCGCGGCGTTCAGCACCGGCAACGTGTTCAGCTTCGGCAAAGTGTTGGTGGCGACCTTCTGGATCATGCCGTTGGCCTACTTCGTCCGGTTCCTGCCGATGGTGTTCCGCTCGACGTCGGCAGCCTTGGCCCAGACCGACCCGGCGCTGGAGGAAGCCGCACGCAACCTGGGCGCGTCCTGGGCACGCTCCTTCCTCACCATCACCGTGCGCTTGGTTCTGCCCGGCGTCATCGCCGGTGCCCTGTTGGCCTTCGTCCACGGCGTCGGGGAGTTCGTGGCCTCGGTGCTCATCTACACCTCCCGCACCGAACCGATCTCGGTGGCGATCAACAACAGCATGTACCGGTTCGAGATCGGCACGGCGTCGGCTTACGGTCTGCTGCAGATCGTGCTGATCTTCATCGTCATGTTGGTCAGCGGCCGCCTCGAGCGCGGCCGGTCCTCGGGCAACGCGAAGGAGGCTGCAGCATGGGCGAACTGATCGAGGCCACGCGTGTCACCGGTGGCGCGTGGCCGGCGACGGTGGCCGAGTCCGACATCGCCGTGGTGCCGGTCGGCGCGTTCGAATGGCACGGCCCGCACCTGCCGCTGGGTACCGACACCATCCTGGCCGAGGGGTTCGCGCGGGAGTGGGCGCACGTCCGCGACCCGGACGGCGCAGAGGCGCCGGTGCGCGCGGTGCTGTACCCGCCCGTGGCCTATACCGCCTGCCCCGGCCAGACCCGCCCCTGGCCCGGCACGATCGCGATCCGCCCGGACGTGATGCTGGCCTACCTGTGCGACGTCATCGAGGGTGTCGTGGCTGCGGGCTTCACCAGGGTGCTCGTGGTCAACGGGCACGATGCCAACATGTCGATGGTGCGCGCCGCGATGGAGTGGGTCTCGGGCCGGCGCCGCGCCAGCCTGCTGCTGGCGAACTGGTTCCAGCTGGTCACGCCGGAGGAGACCACGCAGATCTTCGGCCCGCAGCCGTCGCGTGGACACGGGGGAGCCTACGAGACCAGCGCGGTGCTCGGCTTCGCGCCGGACAGCGTCGACCTCGGCGCGGCACCCGACGTACCGCCCCGGCCGCGGCTGGACACCTCCAGTCCGTACGTGCTCGTCGAATCGCGCCCCACGCCGTGGGAGGGCTGGTCCGGCCACATCTCACTGGTCACCGATACCACTGGTACCCGCGTGCGTGAGCTCGCCGCTGAGCGCCTGCACGACCTGATCTCGGCGTGGATCGCCGCGCCGTTGCCTGACGAACCCGATGCGAGGACTGCTGGATGACCGACCGGAGCCTGACCGTCTATCAGGACAACCATCTGCGAGTGGCCTTCGAGCACCATGCCGCGGCCTTCTACGGCCCGATGGTGCAGGCCAGCCGCGCCCATGTGGTGATGCTCGCCGAACAGGGCCTGGTACCGGGCGATCGAGCGGCCACGCTGCTGCGCGGACTGGAGAATCTGGCCACGGACGATCCGGCGACGCTCACGTACGACGGCTCGGTGGAGGACGTCTACTTCACCATGGAGCACCGTCTCGCCGAGGCGTGCGAGATCGCTCCGGCCGAGCTCGACGTGCAGATGGCCCGCAGCCGCAACGACCTCGACCAGGGGATCTTCCGGATGATCCTGCGCGATCAGCTGATCGCCGTCCACTCCGCGGCACTGGCCGCCTGCACCGCGGTCCTCGACGCGGCAGAACGCGACGCGGACGTCGTCATCGTCGGCTACACCCATCGCCGGCCTGCGCAGCCGACCACCATCGGGCACGTCCTGGCCGGCTACGCCGAAGCCCTGGTCGGCCAGGCACAGGCGTACACCGCGCTGCTCGACCAGATCAACGTCTCGCCGCTGGGCGCGTGCGCCTTCGCCGGCACCGACCTGGACATCGACTCGACCCGGGTGGCCGAACTGCTCGGCTTCGACGGCGTCGTGCTGAACTCGTACGAGGCGGTGGCCGGCGCCGATCACCTGGTGCGGGTGGGCACGCTCAACGCGCAGGCCCTGGCCACCGGCGCGCGCTTGGCGCGGACCTTGATGGACTGGCTGAGCTGGCAGTGGGTCACCACGCCGCAGGAGTTCACCCAAGGCAGCAGCATCATGCCGCAAAAGCGCAATCCGGTCGTCCTCGAGCACCTGGTGTCCATGGCCGGCGCCACCGCGGCCGACGCGGCTTCGGTGCTCAACAACGTCGGCGCCGCGTGGTGGGAAGACTCCAACAATGCGACCACCGACGTCCAGGCCCGGCTGTGGGACAGCAACGACCGCGCGGAGCGCTTCTTCCGCCTGGTCGGGGGATTCATCGCCCAGATCGAGCCGTTGGCTCCACCGGGCGCCGAGCAGATCGTGGCCACGGGCGCGACGACGACCGCCGCGGCCGATGCGCTGACCGCCTTCGGCGTGCCGTTCCGCGCGGCCCACTCGATCGTGGGTCGCCTGGTGCGTGCGGCCGACCCAGCCGAGTGGGACGTCGCGATGGTCCTAGACACTGCTGCGGCGATCGGGCAGCCCGGGGTGAGCGAGCAGGCAGCTGCGGAACTGATCGCGGCGGCCACCGACCCACACCGGGTGGCTCGACGGCAGCAGCCGGACGGCCCTGGCGCCGAGCAGGTGCGGCATCAAGTGAACCAACTGCGTGCGTCGCTGGGCCGAACCGAAGAGCACGTGTCGGGGCTGCGTGCCCGGTTGGCCACCGCCGCGGGCAGCCTCGACGCCGCCGTGCGAAAGTGGATCACCGCGTGAGCGTGGGTCATGACGGGCACCTGTTGGGTATCGACTTCGGCGGAACGAAGATGGCGGTGGCCCTCGCGCGGCCGGACGGGACCATCGTCGAACAGCGACGGTTGCCGACGAACGCCGCGGACGGTGCCGAGCGCGCACTCGGGCGGGCCATGGACGTCGTCGAGAAGCTCGTCTCGGAATCGGGCCGGTCGATTCTGTCGGCCGGGGTGGCAACGCCCGGGGTCGTGCGTGACGACGGCATCGACCTGGCGCCCAACGTGCCCGGCTGGGAGGACCTGCGCCTGGCCCGCGCCCTGACCGACCGGATCGGTGACCTGCCGGTCACGGTGTGGAACGACCTCAACGCCGCCGCACTCGCCGAAATGCGCCATGGTGCCTTGCGCGGTGCCGATCCAGGCCTGGTCGTCGGGCTCGGCACCGGCGTCGCGGCGGCGATGACCATCGGCGGAACGATCGTCCACGGGTACCGCGGTGCCGCCGGCGAGATCGGTTACACCCCCGTGGGCTCAGGTGAGCTGACTGCGAGCGAACCCTCGCTGGAGCTGGAGGCCGCCGGGCGCGCCCTGGACGAGCTCGCCGCGGCCAACGGTTTGCCCGACGGCGCCGCCGGCCTGACCGGGTCGGGCTCGCCGGCGCTGTCCGCCGAGCTCGACCGCCGGATCGATGCGGTGGCCCGCGCGATGATCAGCATGTGCTTGCTGGTCGATCCACAGCGAGTCGTCGTGTTCGGCGGGATGACCCGCAGCAGCCGGATCGTGGACCGGCTGGCCGCGCAGCTGACCCGCCGGCTGCCGTTCCCGCCGGAATTCACGGTGTCTCGCTTCGCCCAGGACGCCCCGTTGGTCGGGGCTCTGACGCTGGCGGCCGAGCGGATGACGTGAGGTGCTCGACCGTCGCCGGCCGGCGAACGTAAGGTCGAAACCTGTCGGGGGTGTGGACTGGTGCGGACTGGCCGGGTGGGGGTGCGTCATGTCGACACGGATGCGCGGTGACCGCTGGTGAGCATCGTGACCTCCGCGATCGTCGACGCTCCGCTCGACGAGGTGTTCGCGTGGCACGAGCGTCCGGGCGCGGTGCACCGCCTGACCCCGCCCTGGCAGCCGGTGCGCGTGCGTGCTGAGGCACGTTCGCTGCGCGACGGGCAGGCCGAACTGTCCATCCCACCGGGCCTGCGGTGGGTCGCTTCGCACCGCGCTGAGGAGTACCGGCCGCAGCGCCGCTTCGTCGACGAGCTGACCTCGGTCCCGCTGCGCCGGGTCGTGCCGTGGCGCCACGTCCACGAGTTCGAGCCGGTGGGCGAGGCCACTCGGGTGACCGACCGGGTCGACACCGTCGTCCCGGAGTCCGTACTGCGCCCGATGTTCGACTACCGCCAGCGTCAGCTCGCCGACGACCTGACCGCGCACCGGTGGGTGGCGCGCCGGTTCGGCCGGGGATCGTCGACGATCGCCGTGACCGGTTCCAGTGGCTTGGTCGGCACCGCGCTCGTCGCGTTCCTGTCCACGGGAGGCCATCGAGTGATCCGGCTGGTCCGGCACCAGCCCCAGGCCGACGACGAGCGGCATTGGGATCCCGCCCGGCCTGAC
Source organism: Haloactinopolyspora sp. (assembly GCF_027324685.1). Classification (NCBI taxonomy): domain Bacteria; kingdom Bacillati; phylum Actinomycetota; class Actinomycetes; order Jiangellales; family Jiangellaceae; genus Haloactinopolyspora; species Haloactinopolyspora sp. The sequence continues at coordinate 23,479 of NZ_DAHVSH010000206.1, read as the reverse complement.
CCTGACCTGCTCACCGGCGTGGACGCCGTCGTCCACCTGGCGGGGGCGAACATCATGGGCCGACTGTCCGAGCGGCATCGCCGAGCTCTGCGAGACAGCCGGCTCGGCCCCACCCGGCGGCTGGCCGAGCTCGCTGCGGCCACCCCCGGCGTCGAGTGCCTGGTGACGGCCTCGGCCATCGGCTACTACGGGCCGGATCGCGGCGAGGAGTTCCTCACCGAGTCCAGCTCGCACGGCCAGGGCTTCCTGGCCGGCATGGTGGGGGAGTGGGAGCGTGCTTCGGCGCCGGCTCGCGCGGGTGGCGTGCGGGTCGTGCAGGTGCGTACCGGGGTCGTCCTGTCGCCGCGGGGTGGCCCGTTGCAGCTGCTGTACCCGTTGTTCTTCGCCGGGCTGGGCGGCAAGCTCGCTCCTGGCCGGCAATGGCTCTCGTGGATCAGCCTCGACGATCTGCTTGACATCTACCTGCGAGCGCTGGCCGATCGCGAGCTGCACGGACCGGTGAACGCCGTCGCACCGGAGCCGGTACGAAACGCGGAGTTCGCCGCCACGCTCGCGCGCGTGTTGCGCCGCCCGGCCGTGTTCACCGCACCCGAGTTCGCGACCCGGCTGGCGCTGGGCGCCCGCGGATCGCGAGAACTGGCGCAGACCGATCAGCGCGCCGTGCCGCACCGGCTGCACCACCGCGGGCATCTGTTCCGGCATCCCGATGTCGATTCGGCGTTGCGGCACATGTTGGGCCGTAGCCCCGATCGGCACCGCCCGGCCGTGCACTGACCGGCCGTCCGCACCGTCACAGCCAGCCGCGGCGGGCGGCACCTAGGCCGGCCTGGAACCGGGTCTCGGCATCCAGCGATTCCATCAGGGTGGCGATACGCCGACGCGTGGTGCGGTAGCTCCACCCGAGGTGGTTGGCGATCGCCTGATCTTTCATCCCGCTGGCCAGCAACGTCAGCAGGCGACGATCGTCGGGAGTGGGGTCGTCGATGCGCTGGCGTTCGGCCTCGGCACGTGGATCGTCGACGGTCAGCGGTGTGGCTCGCTCCCACATCTCGTCGAAGACGTAGAGCAGCACGTCGAGCAGTGAACACGGATGGACGACGATGGCGCCGGAGACGTCGCGCTGGTTCAGCGATTGCGGCACGAACGCCAGTTTCCGGTCGAACGTGGCGAGCTTGAGCGGCAGGCGTGAGATGACGCGAGCCTGCTCGCCGGCGGCGACGTAGCGCAGGATCGCGTCGGTGGCCTGCGGTGAACGTTCCAGGGCGGCACGGTCGTAGATGGCCTTGCAGGTGACGCCGCGGGCGAGTAGGTCGAACTCGATGTCGTTCGTCTGCGGTCCGGCAGGTCCGGCGTAGGGCGGGGTGTCCAGCACTTGGATCTCGGTGGTCGCCGAGCGCTGCAGTTGGTCGAACCGGCGCAGCACGGCCTCGGCGCCGGTGACGATCTCACACAGCTCCGAATGCTCGTTGCGCTGCCCTTCGCGGTAGTCGTCCATGAGCAAGGCACCCATGGTGCGGATCCGTCCGAGCTCGGCTTCCTTGTCGCGGACCAGCGCCTCGAGCCCGACGTCCGGGGCTGCGGGCAGGTAGCGCGTGACGGCGCCGGGCGCGTGGCTGACCAGGCCCGCATGCTCCAGGAAGGCCAGCGCGCGGCGTAATCGCGCGCGATTGAGGTCCAGGTCGTCGGCGAGCTCGGCCGCCGTGCTGCCGGGCCGGCGTAACAGTGCGCGGTAGATGCGTTCCTCGAGCGCCCCGATCCCGAGGACGTCGAGCGAGACGAATCCATCCGTCTCGGACGACGAATCAGGGACAGTTCTGTCCATGGCCATAGTTGGCCAGCGTAATGCCTGGACCTCCGTCCGGCTGATCGCGGAGCATACGGACACCGGATTCGGGTGATCCCGGTGAAACGGGCGCCGATCGTGCCCGCACGCCCGGGATCGCTCCCGGCTCGCGAACACGTCCCTGGGAGGATGAACGTGCCACCACGCACCCGTTCGACCCGCACGCTTCGGACGTCCGCCGCCGGCGCGGCCCTGGCTGTGAGCCTGGCCGTTCTCGCTCCAGCCGGCGCAACGCCGGCGCAGCCGCCGTCGCAGCCCGACGCCGCCACGATCCAGCCGCAATTACAACAGCAACTCGACAAGGCCGGCACCGCCGACTTCTGGGTCCGGTTCGACGAACACGCCGACCTGACGCAGCAGCGCGAGATCGCCGACTGGGACGAGCGCGGCGCGGCCGTGGCCCGAGCCTTGCGGGAGACCGCCGCCTCCAGCCAGGCGGACGTGCGTGAGCTCCTCGACGACCAAGGCGTGGACTACGAGGCGTTTTGGGCCACCAACGCGATCCGAGTCAGCGACGGCTCGTCCGACCTCGCGATGCAGCTCGCCGCGGCCCCGGAGGTCGAATCGCTACACGAGCCCACGACGTATGAGGTCCCGAACCCGGCCGACGGCGATGCGGTTCGACCGCTCGCCGCGGTGGAGTGGGGCATCGAGGCGATCAACGCCGACGACGTGTGGCGCGAGTACGGCATCGAGGGCCAAGGCATCACCGTTGCGAACATCGACACCGGCGTGCAGTTCGACCACCCGGCCCTGGTCCGGCAGTACCGGGGCAACACCGGCAACGGCACGTTCGACCACGACTACAACTGGTTCGACGCCTACGGGACGTGCGACGGTGCGCCGTGCGACCGGGATGGGCACGGAACCCACACGATGGGCACGATGGCCGGTGACGACGGCGGCAGCAACCAGATCGGGGTGGCTCCGCAGGTCACCTGGATCGCGGCGAACGGCTGCTGCGCGAGCGATGCGGGCCTGATCAACTCGGCGCAGTGGATGCTCGAGCCCACGGACCTCGACGGGCGCAACGCGGATGCCAGCAAGCGCCCGCACATCATCAACAACTCGTGGGGTAGCGAGCTGCCGTCGAACGATCCATTCATCGAGGACCTCACCCTGGCCTGGGACGCCTCGGGGATCTTCGGCGTGTGGTCCAACGGCAACAACGGTCCGGCCTGTATGACCAGCGGGTCGCCGGGAAGCCTGGCCTCGAACTACTCCGTCGGCGCGTTCGACGTCACCGGTGAGATCGCGCGGCTGTCCAGCCGGGGTACTGGGCAAGACGGTGAGATCAAGCCGAACATCTCGGCGCCGGGGGTGAACGTGCGCTCGGCGATCCCCGGCGGCTACGACGTCGCCAGTGGCACGTCGATGGCCGCTCCGCACGTCGCCGGCGCGGTCGCGCTGCTGTGGTCGGGAGCGCCGGGGCTGATCGGTGATGCCGACCGGACACGAGACCTGCTCGACGGCAGCGCTACCGACGTGGCCGACGACAGCTGCGGCGGCAGCGCCGAGGACAACAACGTGTACGGCGAGGGCCGGCTGGACGCGCTGGCGATGCTCGACGCGGCCGACGTCGCCGACACCGGGACACTGGCCATCGCCGTGACCGACGCCGCGACCGGGGAGCCTGTTGACGGCGCCGCCATCACCGTGAGCGGCCTCGACCGCGAGCGGGTCACCGGTGCGGACGGCACCTATGAACTGCCGCTGGCGCCCGGCGACTACACCGTGGCGGTGTCGGCGTTCGGGTACGGCGACGTGACGCAGGAGTTCGTCGTCGAAACCGACGAGACCACCGCGGCCACGTTCGAGCTGCAAGCTCAGCCGTCGGTCACGGTCAGCGGCCGGGTCACCGACGGGTCCGGGCACGGCTGGCCGTTGTATGCCGAGGTCATCGTCCGGGGTATGCCGGACGGGACGGTGTACACCGATCCGGTGGACGGCAGCTACAGCGTGACGCTGCCCACCAACGCGACGTACTCGCTCACCGTCCGCTCGGACTACCCCGGCTATCCGAATGTCGCCGAGGAGATCACGGTCGGCGCCGACGACATGCGCCACGACATCGTCGTGCCCGTGGACGCCGAAAGCTGCGAAGCGACCGGTTACACCTACGGCTACGACGGCACGTCCACGGACTTCGCGGACGGGATGCCCGACGGCTGGTCGGTGGTCGACCACAGCGGGTCCGGCCACACCTGGCGGTTCGAGCAGCCTGGTGACTTCCAGAACGAGACAGGAGGCGAGGGCGGCTTCGCCATCGCGGAGGGTCCCGGCCGTGACATCCCGGTGTTGGACTCGTCGCTGGTATCGCCGGTGATCGACTTGACCGGCCACGCCGATCCGATCCTGCGGTTCCGGCAGGACTTCGACACCATCTTCGGCCTCGCGCAGGCTGACCTCAGTATCGACGGCGGCAGCAGCTGGGAGACCGTCGTCGACCAGCCCGACGACGTGCGTGGCCCCAACGAGCAGGTCGTGCCGATCCCGCAGGCCGCGGGTGAACCCGATGTGCGGGTGCGCTTCCACCTCAGCGACGCCCAACACACCGAGCGCTTCTGGCAGGTCGACGACGTCTTCGTCGGCACCCGCAGTTGTGACCCGGTCGATGGTGGCCTGGTCGTGGGGCACGTGCACGACGCCAACACCGGCACGGCCGTCGGCGGCGCCTCGGTCACCCGGGACGGCTCCGACGCCGTCGTCCGCGTGGCGACGACCCCTGAGGATCCGGACCTCGGCGACGGCTTCTTCTGGACGTTCTCGCCCGTCGGCGAGCAGCGGTTCACCGCGGTCGCCGACGAGTACAGCGAGCACGGGGTCGACGTCGACGTGCAACCCAGCGCCGTCACGGCGGTCGGCTTCGACCTTCCCGCCGGGCAGTTGTCGATCGAGCCCGCGGACATCGAGGCCCAGGTGCGTGCCGGCGTGGAGACGCGGCGATCGGTCGTGCTGACCAACACCGGTACCGCACCCGCGCAGGTGGAGCTCCGCGAACGGGACGGGCAGTACGAGATCCCGGTCGCCGGTCCCGAAACCGACGACGAGCGCGCCGCTCACACCGTCCACATCGCGGGGGACCACTCGCCGCTGGGCTTCGAAGGTGCTGGTGAGGCGAGCACGGTGAGCATGGCGAACTCGACGGCCTCGGCGCCGTGGGTGAACCTGCCGCGGTTGCCCAGGCCGATGATGGACAGTGCTGTCGCCGAGATCGACGGGACGATCTATTCCGCCGGCGGCGTCGACGGCTTCGCCATCGTGGCCGACACCGTTGCCTACGACCCGACCGAACAGACGTGGTCGTCCGTCGCGACGTTGCCCGAACCACGGCAGGCCGGCGCCAGCGCCGTCATCGACGGGAAGTTGTACGTCGTCGGCGGGTGGGACCACAACGTGCGCCAGTCGAAGACGACGTTCATCTACGACCCGGCGAGCGACACGTGGACCTCGGCCGCCGAAACCCCGGTCGGGACCGCCGGTGCCGAGGCCGTCGTCCTGGACGGTCAGCTGTACCTGGTGGGCGGGTGCACCAACGCCTGCAACCGCGACGACCTCCAGCGCTACGACCCGGCCACCGACACCTGGGAGCAACTCGCGGACTATCCGGAGTTGGTCGGCCATGCGGCGTGCGGCGCCATCGACGGGCAGGTGTACTGCGCCGGCGGCATCCGGCAGGGCGGCGAGATCTGGAACATGACGTACGCCTACGATCCGGCTACCGACACGTGGACGCGGAAGGCGGACATGCCGTACCGGGCGTGGGGGGCAGCCTCCACCGTGTCGTCGGACCGCTTGCTGGTCTCCGGCGGTGTGACGCCGGATGGCGTCACCAACGAGGGGTACATCTACGACGCCGCCTCGGACTCGTGGCAGAGCCTGCCGCCCGCGGCCGACGCCGTCTACCGCGCCGGCAGCGCTTGCGGCCTCATCCGGGTCGGTGGTTCGGAGCTGGGCGGCTGGGTCCCGGTGAACACGGTGGCGATGCTGCCGACCTACGGCGACTGCACACCGAGCGACGTGCCGTGGCTGTCGGCGGACACCACGACGGTGACCCTCGAGCCCGGCGAGAGCGTCAACGTCCGCGTGTTCCTCGGCGAAGGTTTGACCGACGGCGGTGTTCACGCGGGCGGCTTGTGGATCAAGGAGGACACGCCCTACTTGGTGTATCCGATCGACGTGACGCTCGAGGCGGCGCCGCGGCGATGACGCGCTGACGGCGGGTCGATCTCAGGTTCGTTAGCGCCCGAGGTCGACCCGCCAACGGCTGGAGTCAGGCGATCGTGGCGCACAACTCGCGCTGGTCGCCGTGCACCATGGTGATGTTCTTCTTACCGTCCGTGGTGAAGTCGATGGTGAACACGCCGTCGACGATCCACATGCCGCGAGGCAGGTTGCCGCCGTCGGCGCCCATACCCACCAGGACCGGCCCGCGTACGTACCACCGCGCCGGCGAACCGTCGGCGCGGAACTCCATGACCGCGTCCCCACCAGCGTCGGCGTCGGTGTAGGCACCGGTCTCGAGGTTGGTGATCCGCACGACGAGGTCGCCGGTGTAGAGCTCGCGCTTGGCGGTGCCGTCGGGATGGGTCTGCAGCGTCAGCTTGCGCACCTCGTCGACCACGGGTACGCCGCTGATGGCGAAGTCGCACCGTTCGCCGGCGGGCACTTCCCACGGCTCGGACGGCGCCGGTTGCCAGCCGCCGGTGTTCGTGGTGGATGTGGCGCTGGCGGTGCCGGCGCTGACGTCGGCGGCGGACGCGGGTGCGGTGGTGCAGGCGAGCGAACCGATCGCCACGAGGGTGATCACGAGACGACGCACAAAAACTCCTTCAGCTCAGGACTTTCAGGATCGGGCGCCGCCAGCCTCGCGCGTCTCGGTCACCATCGGATCACCATGCCGCCGCACGCCGCGACGGCTACCGGCACGCTGGTACGCTCGCCCGACGGTGGAGTTCGGACTTCTGGGACCGTTCGAGGCCCGGCATGACGGCGCTGTCGTCGACGTCGGGAAGCGTCGGCAGGAGCGATGCCTGCTGGGCGTGCTGCTCCTCCACGCGGGCCGCAGCATCGCGATGGCCAAGCTCGTCGACCTGCTCTGGGATGGCGACCCGCCTGGCTCGGCACGGGGCACCGTCCAGACCTACATCGCCCGGCTGCGGCGCAGCCTCGCTCCGTATGGCGTGCGCATCGGCACCGGCCACGACGGCTACCTGATCGAACCCGGCGAGTTCACCGTCGACGTGACGACGTTTCGCCGGCTGGCCGGCGAGGCGCTGGAGGTGCGCGAGCCGACTCGGCGCCTGGCGATCCTCGACCGCGCCGTACAGCTGTGGCGCGGGCCGCTGCTCGCCGACGTCGCCGACGACGCGTTGCGCCGGCGCCTGGGAGCCGACCTGGACGAACAGCGCTTGACGAGCCTGGAACTGCGCGCGGAATCGCAACTGCGTCTCGGACTGCACGACCGCGTGGCGAACGAGCTGGCGCCGGCGGTCCAGGCCACGCCCACCCGTGAGCGGCTGGTCGGGCACCTGATGACGGCGCTGTACCGCAGCGGTCGACAGGCCGATGCGCTGGAGCTGTACCGCGCGACCCGCCAGCTGCTGGTCGACGAACTCGGCCTGGAGCCCGGACCGGACCTGCAGACGCTGCACCATCAGGTGCTGCACAACGACCGCGCCCTCAGCGTCCCCGAAGTGCCGCACTACGTCGTCCGGGTCGGCGGTCAGGTCCTGCCGTGGAGCGTCGGCGGCCACCCGGCGCTGGATTTCTGCAACACCTTCGCCGGCTGGGGGCACGATCCGCCGTTGCCCCGTTCGGAGTGGCTGGGCAGCTATGCGACGTTGGCCGTGTGGGCGGGCTATATGGATCTCGTCGACGAGCGCACCACCGAAGCCCTGGTGCAACAGGCGCAGCGGCGTCCCGCGGCGGCCGAGGCTGTGCTCGCTGAGGCGCGTGCCCTGCGCGGGCACCTGTACGCGCACCTGACCAACGCCGACGATCACGCCGCCTTCCGCGCTGTGGCCGCCTACGCCGAGGCTGCCGCCCGGGCCTCGGTGTTCGACGTCGACGATGACGGGCTCGGTCGCTGGCGCCTCGGCCACGGCGCCGGATTGCTCACACCCGTCCACGCCACCGCGCGCGCGGCAGCCGACCTGCTGGCCGATCCGCGGCGGCTGACCGTGCGCCGGTGTCCGAGTCCGACCTGCGGCTGGCTGTTCATCGACCGTAGTGGGCAGCGGAGATGGTGCAGCACCGCCACCTGCGGCCAGTAGATGGCGGCGTCCACGGCGGCGCGTGGCCGCTGAACGAGCCGGACCAACAGATCAGGACAACATCAGTAGTTCCACCCGCCGGAGGGTCTCGTGAACGTTCGCTTCGGTGGTGGCCGCCCGGGCTTCGGCCAGGCTGAACCAGCGCACCGGCGCGTCGGGCTTTTCCGGCCGGGCGTCGTCCGGAAGCTGGGTGGCCAGTACGAACCGCAGGTCGGCGTGCTCGTGCGCCGGTTCGTCGCCCGCGGCAGCCACCGGGACCACGACTGCGTGCAGCAGCCGCGCATCCGGCCACGGCGTGAGATCGGTGAGCCCGGTCTCTTCGCGCCCTTCCCGCAGCGCGACGGCCAAGGGTTCGGCCTCGCCCGGGTCGCCGTGCCCGCCCACCTGCAGCCACGCGCCCTGCCGCTGATGCCAGCGCAGCAGGACTCGACGGCTTGGCGGATGCGCGACCAGCGCGGAGGCGGTGATGTGCAGGGGGAGCGAGCGCGACCACGGGTCGGCGGCGATGTCGATCAACTCGCGCACGCGGGACGTGTCCGCAGCTTCGTCCGGAGTCTGCGGGCGGTGACGAACGAGTAGGTCGGCAACCGGGCCGGCCGAGGCAACCATGCCTGTGACGTTACGATGCCGCAGGCGGTGCAGTCGACGAGTTTTCCCGAGGCGAAGCCCTGAATGATCTTGCGTAATGAGCGAATCTCCGACACAGTCATGGACAAGATCGCTCGTTCGGGGCAAGGAGGACGATCCCGTATGAAACGTGCACTGTGTGTCGTAGCCGCCGCCGTCCTCCTCGTCCTGGGTATCGCCGCACCCGCGTCTGCGGGCGGTGATTCGTCCTTGCCGCCGGGTGAGATCACCACGATGGCCGGGCCCTGCGGGTCGTCCTACTCCCACGTCGGGCACTACCCGATCAACGCATCCGGGCGCACGCTCGCCTATCTCGACGTCTACTGGTCCAGCAGCGCCAAACGCAACTGCCTGGTCACCAACCATGCCGGCTCGACGTACGGTGTCTCGCTCTACACCCAGGCCACGATCCGGCCCAGTGGTTCCAGTTGGCCGAAGTGCCCCAGCAGCACCGGGTGCGACGCGGGCCATTTCAGCTACTACGCAGGCCCGGTGTACACCCCAGCCGGGGTGAACATGTCCAACCGGTGCCTCGATGTCACCGGCGTCATCGACTGGGCGCAGCGGACTCTGACGCGTATCCACTGCGGCTGAGTCTCGCCACGCGGCCGCGGCGCCCCGCCGGTTGCCTCGTATGGGCATGATGGACTCATCGAGTGGAGGGAGCCGGGCATGAACGGGGCGGGCGAGCAGGTCGTCCTGGTCGACGAGAAGGGTGGCGCGGTCGGCGCGGCGTTGAAGAGCGAAGTGCATCACGACGCCACGCCGTTGCATCTGGCGTTCTCGTGCTATGTCTTCGACGCGTCGGGCGCGCTGCTGGTCACCAGGCGAGCCGAGTCGAAGCTGACCTGGCCCGGCGTGTGGACCAACTCGGTCTGCGGCCATCCCGGCCCGGGCGAGGCCATCGAGCAGGCGGTGCACCGCCGGGCGCGTGACGAGCTCGGTATCAGCCTCAGCGGCCTCCGGCTGATCCTGCCCGCCTTCCGCTACCGCGCGCAGATGGTCAGCGGGATGGTGGAGAACGAGCTGTGCCCGGTCTTCGCCGCCGGCACGACCGACGAGGTGGCCGCGAGCGCGAGCGAGGTCGCCGAGGCGTACTGGGTTCCATGGGCGCAGTTCCGCTCCGACGTGTTGGCCGGCCGTCGCTCCGTGTCGCCCTGGTGTGTCGAGCAGGTGCGTGAGCTCGCCCAGTGGCCCGACGACCCAGCCCAGTGGGGCGCGGTGGACCGGCGCTCGTTGCCGCAGGCTGCCCGACCAGTGGGCGGCTGAGCTCGAGGCTTGCATCCGGTACCTGGGTACAGGTTTACCGTCGCAGGTATGAACCTCATCGAGCCTGACCGTCCGAACCTCTCGTTCGTGCCGCCGGCCTGCACGCTGCCGACCGGCGAGCAACCGCTGCGGGTGGTGGAGTTCGCGCAGTTCTTCGCCGCGACGGTGTCGGCGGTGACGCGTGAGTCGGCGACCGTGCTTCGGCTGGCGCTGGACGGCGACCACACGATGCTGGCGCACGCCCGCGATCTCGCGGCTCGAGAAGTCGAGTGCTGTTCGTTCTTCGACTTCACCGTCGACGAGGCCGTCGGTGGCGGCCGGCTGCGCGTCGAGGTGCCGAGCGCCCACGTCGGCGTGCTCGACGGCTTGCAGGCGCTGGCCGTGACGGCGGCGCACGATCGGCGGTGGGTGTGACGGGCGCGCCGGACCCAGCGGCCACCGGCCTGCGCAGCGGAGAGGTGGCTGCCGCGGCCGGAGTGAACCGGCAGACGTTGCGCTACTACGAACGCCGCGGGCTGATCGAGACGCCGCACCGAACCCTCGGCGGCCATCGGGCGTATCCACCGAGTGCGGTCTCGACGATCAAGATCGTCAAAGCAGCACAACGACTCGGGTTCACGCTGGACGAGATCGCCGAGCTCATCGCCACCGGGCGCCGCCATGCCGCATCCGACCGGGACCTACACGCACGTGCGGCGGCCAAGATGGCCGAAGTCGAGGAACGCATCGCCGATCTGGTCGTCATCAGGGACACTCTGCGCGCTGCACTCGATGCCGGCTGTCACGACCTGCAGACGTGCGCGCGCAGCCCCGGTTGCCCGATCCCGTTCTCCCAGCTCAGCCGGCACACCTAGCATGAGCGACATGACCGTCGCCCGTTCGATCGCGCTGTTCGTCCTGGCCGCTGTCACCGAGATCGGCGGGGCTTGGCTGGTGTGGCAGGGGGTCCGTGAGCAGCGGGGGCTGCTGTGGATCGGCGCCGGCGTCGTCGGACTCGGGCTCTACGGGTTCGTTGCCACGCTGCAGCCCGACCCGCACTTCGGCCGGATCCTGGCGGCCTACGGCGGCGTCTTCGTGGCCGGTTCGCTGGCGTGGGGGATGGCATTCGACGGGTTCCGGCCGGACCGGTTCGACGTCATCGGTGCGGCGATCTGCTTGCTCGGTGTCGCCGTCATCATGTACGCGCCGCGGGGAGGATGAGGGTTCGGGTTCGGGTTCGGTTCGGGCGCGGCCGTCGGTGCGCAGTCGGGCGACGCTGAGGTCGATCGCCGCTGGGCGACGATCATGAGGCACCTGCGGCCGCATAGCGCCGTAGACGCCTCACGAACAGCCCGAGCCCTCGCGAAACGCGGAGCCGTGCCGATTGGGTGCAGGGCTTGCGCAGCGCCTGCAGCTGGACCACGAGGCGTTGTGTCGCTTCACGAGGCGTGTATGGGTGGTGTGGCAGGGGATTGCCAAGTGAACATGATCATTTCAACACCGTGGGTCGTGGATTGAGGTGGGGGTGGCGTGGTGCAGGCATACCCTAGGGGGGTAATGTATGCGTCACGTCAGTCAGCACCTCTCGATAGGAAGGTTCGGTCATGTCCTCCACCGCCACGTACACCGTCGCCGGAATGACCTGCGACCACTGCGCCGCCTCGGTTCGCGAAGAGGTCGGCGAGATCGCCGGGGTCACCGGGGTCGACGTCGAACTCTCGTCGGGCCGGCTACAGGTCACCGGCGAGGCGGCGATCTCCGACGAAGCGGTGCGGGCCGCGGTCGAGGAGGCCGGGTACCAGCTCACCGGTGACGCAGCGTCCTCGTGATGAAAGATCTCGAAAGCTCGCCGATGACGGTGACCGTCGAGCGTGACGCACACGCACCGGACGGCCACGGTGCCGGCAGCGGCCACGACCAGGGGGAGCACTCGTGACGACGGACGCTGCCGGCCACCAGGCGGCTGCGCTGCCCACAGCCACCTCACACGTCGAGATCGACGTCGGCGGCATGACGTGCGCGTCGTGCGCGGCCAGGATCGAACGCAAGCTCAACAAGATCGACGGGGTCAGCGCGTCGGTGAACTACGCGACGGAGAAGGCCAAGGTGCACTACTCCGGCGACGTGACGACCGACGATCTCGTCGCGGCGGTCGAGAACGCCGGGTACCGAGCACACCTGCCTCAGCCCACGACGCCGCACGCGGCGGGCTCGGCGCCGGGTGGCACGGACAGCTCGCGCGGCGACGACGAGCGCGACCGTGAACTGCGCACGCTTCGCGACCGGGTCATCGTCAGCGCTGTGCTTTCGGTCCCGGTCGTCGCCCTGGCGATGGTGCCGGCCTGGCAGTTCGACTATTGGCAGTGGCTGTCGCTGACGCTGGCCGCACCTGTCGTGGTGTGGGGCGGGTTCGAGTTCCATCGAGCCGCCTGGACCAACCTCAGGCACGGCACGGCGACCATGGACACGCTGATCACCATGGGCACCAGCGCAGCGCTGCTGTGGTCGCTGTACGCGCTGTTCCTCGGCGACGCCGGTATGCCGGGCATGACGCACCCGTTCGAGCTGACCATCTCGCGGGGCAGCGGCTCGTCGAACATCTATCTCGAGGTCGCCGCGGGTGTGACGACGTTCGTCCTGCTCGGGCGCTGGTTCGAGGCCCGGTCCAAGCGGCGCGCGGGCTCGGCACTGCGGGCGCTGCTGGAGCTCGGCGCCAAGGAGGTCTCGGTCCTGCGCTCGGGTACCCAGGTACGCGTTCCGGCCGAGGAACTGGCCGTCGGCGACGTCTTCGTCGTGCGCCCGGGGGAGAAGATCGCCACCGACGGCGTGATCGTCGAGGGATCGTCCGCGGTCGACATGAGCATGCTCACCGGCGAATCGATGCCCGTCGAAGTCACCATCGGCGACGAGGTGGTCGGCGCCACCGTCAACGCCGGTGGCCGGCTGATGGTGCGCGCCACCAGGGTCGGTTCGGCCACCCAGTTGGCGCAGATGGCCAAGCTGGTCGAGGACGCCCAAGCGGGGAAAGCCGCAGTACAGCGGCTGGCCGACCGCATCGCCGGCGTGTTCGTCCCGATCGTCATCGTGGTCGCGGTGGCGACGCTCGGGTTCTGGCTGGGTACGGGCGAGGCCCCGGCCACAGCGTTCACCGCCGCAGTCGCGGTGTTGATCATCGCCTGCCCGTGCGCGCTCGGGCTGGCGACGCCGCTGGCCCTGATGGTGGGTACCGGTCGCGGTGCTCAGCTCGGCGTGCTGATCAAGGGCCCGGAGGTCCTCGAATCCACGCGCCGCGTCGACACCGTCGTCCTGGACAAGACCGGCACTGTCACGACGGGGCAGATGAGCGTGGTCGACGTCGTCCCCGGCAAGGGGGTGGACGCCGACGACGTCGTGCGCCTGGCAGGGGCACTCGAAGACGCGTCGGAGCATCCGATCGCTCAAGCCGTCGCGCGAGCTGCGACGCAGCGGGTCGGGGAGCTACCTGCGGTGAAGTTCTTCGACAGTGTCGAAGGCCAGGGGGTCGTGGGCGTCGTCGAGGGCCGTACCGTCGTCGTCGGGCGCGAGTCACTGCTCGCCGAGCACGGCCTGCCGCTCAGCCCCGAACTCGCCCGGTCCCGGCAGCGGGCCGAACAGGCTGGGCACACTGTGGTCGCAGTCGGCTGGAACGGGCAGGCCAGGGCGCTGCTCGTGGTCGCCGACCAGGTCAAACCCACCAGCGGCCAGGCGGTGAGCGAACTGCGCGCGCTCGGTCTGACGCCGATCCTGCTCACCGGCGACAACGACGCCGTGGCTCGTACGGTCGCCGCCGAGGTCGGCATCGACGAGGTCGTCGCCGGGGTGCTGCCCAAGGAGAAGGTCGACGTCATCGCCGGACTGCAGCGTGACGGCAAGGTCGTGGCCATGGTGGGTGACGGCGTGAACGACGCCGCGGCACTGGCGCAAGCCGACCTGGGGCTGGCCATGGGTACCGGCACCGACGCCGCCATCGAGGCGAGCGACATCACGCTGATCCGCGGGGACCTGCGCGCGGCGGCCGACGCGATCCGGCTGGCGCGACGCACGCTGACGACCATCAAGGCCAACCTGGTCTGGGCGTTCGGCTACAACGTCCTGGCGATCCCGGTTGCGGCGGCTGGTCTGCTCAACCCGATGGTCGCCGGCGCGGCGATGGCATTGTCCAGCGTGAGTGTGGTCGCCAACAGCCTCCGGCTACGCCGGTTCACCGCGGGCGGTGCCCGCTCTCGGCGAGCAGGCGCCGAGTCAGCCACAGCGGCGAGGTGATCGCATTGCCGACCACGACGGCGTGCGCACCGTGGTCGAACGCCCGCTGGACGTCGGGTCCGCTGCGGTAGCGGCCCTCGGCGATGACGGGGACGTCGAGCCGGGCGGTCAACGCCGCGAGCAGGGCCAGGTCGGGTTCGTCCGGGCCCGGGCCCGGCGAGGTGTAGCCGGCCAGTGTCGTCGCGACGGCGTCCGCGCCGGCCTCGGCCGCGGCCAGGCCTTCGTCGAGCGTCGACACGTCGGCGAGGATCAAGGCCGTGGTCTTCTCGTGAATCGCCGCGACCGTCTGCGCGAACGGCTGGTCGTCCGGGCGGGGCCGGTCGGTCGCATCGACGGCCACGATGTCCGCGCCGGCCGTCGCAGCGTCGATGGCCAAGCCGGCGGTCGGGGTGATGACGACCGGGCCGGGGCCGTGCTTGACCAGCCCGATGATCGGCACCGACACCACCTGACGTACCGCGGCGATGTCGTCCACACCGTTGATCCGCACTCCGACGGCACCGCCGAGCACCGCGCTGGCGGCCACCTTCGCCTGCACGTACGAGTCCCGCATCGGATCGGCGGGCTCGTCGGGCAGCGGCTGGCACGAGATGACGACGCCCCCGCGCAAGTCGTCGAGAACGGTCATGTCAGCCCCTCCACGGCCATCAGCGCCGCCCCGACCACGACCGCGTTCGCGCCGAGAGCGACCGGCAGCAGGTCCACGTCGGTCTGGGCCACGAACAGGTCGTCCTCGAACGCCGCCGTCGCCCGGGCGAGAAGCGCCGGGCCGACACTACCCCCCAGCGCCACGACGTCGACGTCGAACAGGGCGACGCACCCGGCCAGCGCCCGTCCCAGCGTGTCGCCGGCATGGTCGAGCACTTCGGTCGCCGTCGGTTCTCCGGCACGGGCGCGCTCGGCCACCTCGCGCGTGCTGGTCTGCTCGCCGGATGCGCGGGCGTAGGCCTGAGCGATGCCGGTACCGGAGGCGACAGCCTCCAGATGGCCGGTACGCCCGCAGCCGCACACGTCGTCCCCGGTGGCACCCACATACAGATGCGCGATCTCCAGCGCGGCGTTTCGTCGTCCCCGGTAGACACGCCCACCACTGATCAAGCCGCCACCCAGGCCGGTTCCCACGGCGACGAGCAGCAGGTGGTCGTGGTCGCGACCGACGCCGTAGCGGGCTTCAGCCAGCGCAGCGGCGTTGACGTCGTTGTCGACGACGACCGTGCGCCCGGTCCGCCGGTGCAGCTCGTCGGCGACCGCCGTCCCCGTCCACTTCGGTAGGTGGTCGGTGGCGAAGCGGACGGTCCCGGTGACGTGGTCGATCGTCCCGGCCGCGCCCACGCCCACCGGTACGTCGGCGTCGGTGTCCAGTGCGGTGACCAACTCGGCTGCGGTGGCCAGCACCGCGTCCGGACCGGCGGCCGACGGCGTTGGCGCCTCTCTGCTCGACACCACCTTCCCCTCGGCGTTCACCAGCCCGGCCAGCGTCTTGGTGCCGCCGATGTCGACTCCGATCGCGGTCATCCTTTGAGTCCGGTGTGCGCGAGCCCCTCGACGAACTGGCGTTGGGCGAAGATGAACACGGCGAGCACTGGCAGCACGGTGAGCGTCGTCGCCGCCAGTTGGACGTTCCAGATCGGCCCGCCGTAAGCGTCGACGTACTGGGTGAGCGCCAGCGGCAACGTGAAGCTCTCCTTGCTCGACAAGAACACGAGCGGTTCGAGGAACAGGTTCCACGAGTGCATGAACGTGAAGATCGCCACCGCGGCGATGGCCGGGCGGGCCAGCGGGAAGGCGATCCGCCGGAAGATGCCCGCGCGGCTGAGCCCGTCCACCCGGCCGGCGTCCTCCAGCTCACCGGGCAAGGTGAGGAAGAACTGGCGCATGATGAACGTCGCGAGCACGCTGGGCGCCCCGATGATGGGGATGACCACCAGCGGCCAGTGCGTATCGATCATGCCGACGGCGTTCACCAGGCGGAACAGCGGGACGATCGTCACCTCAGCCGGTACCAGCAAGCCCACGAGCACGACCACGAACAACACGTTCGCGCCGGGGAACGCGATGCGCGCGAAGGCGTAGCCGGCCATGGACGAGACCAGGATCGTCCCGATCGTCACCACAGCGGCGATGTAGAGACTGTTCCAGTACTGCTGCGCGAACGGCTGCAGGTCGAAGACCTGGCCGTACGCCTCGGTGGTCGGTGCGGCCGGCCACAGCGTCGGCGGGATCCGCAGGATCTCGCTCATCGGCTTGAAGCTCGACGTCACCATCCACCAGGTGGGGAAGACGAACGGGACGGCCAGAACGATGAGCGCCACCATCAAGGCGATGCGCTTGACCGGCCGGCGCGGGCGGGTGCGCTTGGTCGGCGGTGCGGCAGCGACGGCGGCAGCACTCGGCTCGCGGGTGTCGACGACCTCAGACTTCATGGAACACCCACCGCTTCCGGGTCTGCCACTGCACCAGCGTCAGGACGGCGACGATGAGGAACAACACCACCGAGACCGTGCTGGCGTAGCCGAACTCGTTGAACTGGAACGCCTGCTGGTACAGGTAATAGACCAGCACCGTGGTGGACGTGCCCGGCCCGCCCTGGGTGAGCACGGCGATCTGGGCGAACACCTGCAGCGACCCGACGATGGTCAGGATCGAGACCAACAGGATCGTCGGGCTGATGAGCGGAATGGTGATCGAGCGGAACGAACGCCACGCCGAAGCTCCGTCGACCCTGGCCGCCTCTCTGATCTCACCGGGCACGCCCTGCAACGCGGCAAGGAAGAGCACCATGTTCAACCCGACGTTCTTGAACACCTGCACCACGATGACCGACAGCATGGCCGTGTCCTCCCGGCGCAGCCAGTTCGGCCCGTCCACACCGATCTGGGACAAGAAGCCGTTGATGCCGCCGTCGGCCTGCAGCAGGAAACCCCACAGGATGGTCCACGCGACCAGCGAGACCACGACCGGGGAGAAGAAGAACGTGCGAAACGTCGTGGTGCCGCGCATGCGTTGATTGAGCATGACCGCCAAGAGCAGCGCCAGCCCGACGTTGAGCACGACCAGCCCGGCGGAGAAGATCCCGCTGGCCTTGAGCGAGTCGACGAAACTCGGGTCGTCGATCAAGCGCTGGTAGTTCGCCGCGCCGGTGAACGTGAAGCTGTTCGCCAGCACGTTCCAGTCGTGCAGGCTGTACCACCCGACCGCGATCAGCGGCCCGATGACGAACACTGCACTGCCGACCAGCTGCGGTGTCACGAAGGCGTAGCCGGTCAGGACGTCCGCACGGCGAGCGGTGGAGCGCCGCCGGGCCGATGTGGCCCGGCGACGCGTCGATCGGTCGAGCGTGGCACTCATGGTCGAGGTCAGCCGCCCAGCAGCGGGTCGATCGCGGTGCACACCGACGCTGCGACGGCTTCGACGTCAGCACCGGGCTCCCACAGTGCGTCCAGCTCGGCTCGCACCGTCTGCTGCAGTTGCGAGAACTTGGCGTGCGCCGGCTTGGTCTGCGCCCCCTTGATGCCGTCGACGACCACGGACTGCAGCTGTTCGGCGGTCAACTTCGGGTTCGCCGCCTTCAACGTGTCAGCGTTGAGCAGCGACGTGCGCGGCGGCGGGAAGTAGGTCGAGAGCTTCTCGGCGTTCTCCGGGTTGGTGAAGTAGGCCAAGAAATCGGCGGCAGCTTCGGCGTTCGGGCCGTCGGCGAAGACCCCGATGCCGGCCTGGCCGATGACGCTGACCTGCTCGGCCGGGCCTGCCGGTAGCGGCACGAGATCCCACGCGAAGCTGTCGTCCAAAGCCGAGGCACGGCTGATCTGGGTGATGGTCAAGGCGGCATCGCCGGCGAAGAAGTCGGCCGTGGTGCCCGGCCCCGGGATCGCTTGCTCGACGAACA
The DNA here is from genome assembly GCF_027324685.1 of Haloactinopolyspora sp. Taxonomy (NCBI): domain Bacteria; kingdom Bacillati; phylum Actinomycetota; class Actinomycetes; order Jiangellales; family Jiangellaceae; genus Haloactinopolyspora; species Haloactinopolyspora sp. The sequence goes on along the minus strand of NZ_DAHVSH010000206.1, from coordinate 5,319 downwards.
CCTGGTCGTGGAACCAGGTGAGCGCGTCGACCATCTCCGGTGCATCGAACTCGCACGTCGTGCCGTCGTCGGACCAGGGCCGGGCGTCCCAGCCGTTCCAGATCGTGGCGAGGTTGTCCCACGCGGAGAACTCGAAGTCGCGGACGACCAATCCCGACTTTCCGCTGGCCTGCGCGGCTGCCGCTGCGATCTCGGCGGCCTTGTCCCAGGTCCACTCGCCGTTGGCGATGAGCTCGGCGGGGGTCGGTTGCCCGGCGGCGGCGAGGTGGTCGAGATTGACGAAGATCCCGAACGGGCTGTTGGAGAACGGGTAGGCGAACAGGCCGTCGCCAGAGCTCCACAGGTTCAGCGCGTCGGGTTCGAGGTCATCGAACTCGTATCCCTCGGCCTGCTCGAGCACCGGGCGCAGGTCGAGCAGGGCGCCGCTGTCGACGAACTCCGGAGCGGAGTTCTCGAAGATCCAGGCCAGATCCGGCGGATTGCCGCCGGCGATCTGAGTGGTGAGGCCCGTGGTGTATTCCTCGAACGGCAGCGTCTCGAACGACACGTCCGACACGGTGTCGCCGTGTTCGGCGACATAGGCGTCACCGATCTCCTGGAACATCGCCAGCTGCGCCTCGTCAGCGGTCCACACGGTCATACGCAGCTCTACGGGCCCGTCGGCGGTGCCCCCGTCGTCAGACGAGTCGGCGCCACACGCGGCCAGCGTGATCGCCGCGAGCGCGGTCACGGCCAGCCAGCCGCGACCGGTACGGACAGTTCTCATCAGTACTCCTTCGTCAGGGGCGATAGCCGCCGGCGGCGAGCGCCCCGGGGTCAGTAGCCGGAGACGCCCTCCGGCCAGCGCAGCTCGATGCCTTCGGCGGTCAACACGGATTGGAAGTCGGCCAAGCTACGCGGGTCGTTGCGCACCGCCGTCGGAGCGGTCCGATGCTCCAGGCAGTACGCCGCCAACCGGCCCGCGACCTCGCCGATGTTCCATTCGACCGGATGCAGGCGGTAACAGCCGTTGGTGATGTGGGTCGTGCCGATGTTCTTGCCCGCCGGCAGCAGGTTGCGCATCCGGCGGGGGAGGAGCGCTCCCAGTGGGATCTCGAACGGCTCGGCGGCGACGTCGATGTAGTTGTCGCCTCCGGTCGACGGGTGCAGGTCGATCCGATACATCCCGACGCCGACGGAGTCGTGGTACGACACCGCTCCTTTGTCGCCGCGTACGGCGCTGGCCAGGTCCTGCTCGACGACGGTGTATTCGGCTCGGATCCGGCGTGCCTCGCGGATGTACGGCGCCTGCGCCAACCCGCTGGGGTCGCCGGTGACGTCGCCGCGCAGCCGCAGGCCCGGGAACCCGGTGCCGCCGTCGGGACGAGGCGCCTCGGTCTGCATCCAGTACAGGACCGAGTACGACAGCTCCCGGGCGTGGGCCAGGTGGTCGTCGGCGTCGGGCACGTCGATGACGGGGCCTTCGAGGTAATCGATCATCGGCCAGTTGACCAGGGTGATGTCGCTGGCGTAGAAGCCGTCGGCGAAATTGCGCCGCGCGGCGATCCGGCGGAACGTCCACAGATCGTCGCCACCGGGGTTGACCCGCTGATCGGCGAGCACGGCCTGCGGGTCGTCATCGGGGTTGGGGGTGAATGCTCGCTGCACGGTGTCCAACGTCCGGGGATCCGGCCCGGTCCAGGACAGAAAGGGGGCACCCCAGTACGGCGGCTGGTAAGCGCGCCAGAAATCGTAGCTGGCCGGCCGGTCGATCGTGTGATCGCCGTCGACATGGTCGATCGCGAAGCAGAACGACACCGCCTGCATGTTCATCGGCTGAGCGTGCTGGGGCGCACTGGGCTCCCCGGTGTCGGCCTGCGACTCGAAGCCCGTGACGTACTCGGTGCCGGTCAGCGGCAGCAACTCGCCGGTCTCGGTGGCGTCGACCACGTACGGAGCTTCGATCGTCGTCGTCGCGTGGTCGTGCAGGTTCTCGACCGTCACCGCCCGCACCACGTCGCCGTCCACGTCCGCGCCGACCGGGCGTACCGGTTGCAGGACGGTGAGCCGCCCGGATGAGCGGTAGGGAAGCAACATCGTCTCGATCACCGCGGCGGCTACTCGCGGTTCATGACACAGCCGGGACACGTACCCGGCGCCGGGATTGAGGTCGGGCTGCGCGCGGGCGGCGTCGGTCAGCGGGTAATGCGCGCGGTAGAAATCGCGGATGCTCTCGCGGAGCCGGCGGTACGAGGCGGTGATGCCGAACTCCTCGACCCACGAGTGCTCGTCGGGCGGCACCGCCTGGCTCGTGAGCTGGCCCCCGAGCCAGGGGAACTCCTCGGTGAGGATGACCGACCGCCCGGCTCGCAATGCCGCGAGCGCAGCGGCAACGCCGCCCATCCCTCCGCCGACGACGAGGACGTCTGTACGCACTATCTTCCTTTCGGGTCGCGTTCATGAGGTGGGCCGAGGGTCTCGCCCTCGACGAACTGGCACGGCAGCAGCCGCTGAGATTCGACGTCGTCGCCGGAGAGGATCGCGGTCAGCACCTCCACCGCCTGGGTGCCCATGTCGCGGCGCGGGAGATGGAATCCACTGAACTGGCGGTCCGGGACGACGTCGATGGGGTCGCCGAGCGCGAGGATCGACAGGTCGCCGGGTACTGCCAGGCCGCGGGCTTCGGCAGCGGCGGCGAGGTTGACTGCGTCGTCGGATCCCTCGGCCAAGGCGGCGGTCACGCCCGCGGCGAGCAGCGTGTCGAGGATGTCGCCGATGTCGCGTCCGGTGGTCGGCTCGTGTCGCTGCCCACCCGCCCGGGTGAAACCTTGCCAGCGATCCACGGCCGACTCCGGGCTCGCGCCGTCCCCGACGTAGGCGAACTCGCGGTGGCCGAGCGCGCGAGCTCGTTCGACGAGCTCGGCGGTGGCATCGGCGTAGGCGGCTCCGACGTAGGGGACCGGGCCGTTGGCGTCGTCGCGACGGCCGATGGCGACGAACGGGTAGGCCTCGGCGTTGAGCCGGCCGAGCTCGTCGGCCGGGATCTCCCGCCCGAGCAACAGGCAGCCATCGGCCAGGCGGAGCCGGGTGTTCTCGTGGAAGATGCGCCGCCCTGCGCCGGTCGGTGCGCTGGTGAACAACAGAAGGTCGCAGCCGAGCCGTTCGGAGTGCTCCTCGATGCCGACCAGGAACGGGTGGAAGAAGTCCGCACTGGTGCTGGGGAACACCCGCTCGTAGGTGAACACGCCGATGATCTGGTTGCGCCCGGCCTGCATGCGCCGCGCGACCGGGTCGGCGACGTACCCGGTTTCGCGGATGACCTGCAGGACACGCTCACGGGTGGCCGGAGCGATCCGAACGCCGGGGACGTGGCGGTCGTTGAGCACCATCGACACGGTGGTTTGACTCACCTGTGCGAGCCGGGCGATGTCGCGCTGGGTGATCCGGCCAGAGCGGCTGGGCATCGTTCGGCTCCTCTCGATAATGCGTATTGGCAGCGGCGAGGCATGACGAACACTGCAGGGTCGCGGACGGTCCTGTCAAGCCGGTGGTCGACGGATAATCCGAATTATCACGGCGGAAACTCTTGACGAACGGTTCGGTGACCGCCCAGAGTCTTGCTCGACCGACCCCCGGAGCTTGAGGAGTGGGCAGTGTCCGAGTTCGTGTTGAGTCGTCGTTCGCTCGTGAAGGGCGCTGCCGCGGGCGCCGGCCTCGCCGTCGTGCCCTGGCTGGGCGCAGCCGGCCGGGCGAATGCCGCGGCCGAGGTCGATCTGGGGACGATCGCCCTGGTCCCGCTGGATGACCGCCCCTACACGTGGTACGCGCCGCAAAAACTGGCCGGCGCGGCGGGCTATGCCATGGTCACGCCGGAGCATCACGTCCTCGGCCGGCACTTCACGCCCGGTGACGGCCGAGCGGCGGGACGTTGGCTTGTCCGGGCGGCGCACCGCGCCGACGCCGTCGTAGTCGCGCTGCCGATGCTCGCGTACGGAGGCCTGCTGAACTCCCGCAACAGCAGCGTGAGCCGCGCAGATGCCGAGCGTCAACTCGAAGCCGTACGCACCGTGAAGCGGCAGAATCCGCGCAAGCGCCTGTACGCCTTCGACACCATCATGCGGCTGACGCCGGAAGGCCCGTGGCGCACCCAACTGCGGATCTGGGCGACCTTGGTCGACGAGGTGGAGAACCTCGGCATGGAAGACAAACGAGCCGAGCTCGAGGCGCTCGAAGCCGAGATCCCGCTCGAGGTCCGCGAGGACTATCTGGCCACCAGGGCGCGCAACCACGAGATCAACCTGCGCATGATCAGCTGGGCCGCCGAGGGCGTGATCGACTTTCTCGTCATGGGCCAGGACGACGCTTCGGGCACCGGGTTGCACCGCCCCGAGGCGCAGGCGCTGCTCGCGCACATCGAGGCGCTCGGCGTCGGCGACCGGGTCAAGCTCTACCCGGGCGCGGACGTCGTCGCGTCGGTCCTGCTGGCCAAGATCGCCGTCGAAGACGCGGCGGTGCGCCCGCAGGTCTACGTCGAGTACTCGCGGGTGCACGGCGACGAGTGGACAGCGCCGTATCAGAACATCCCCTACGCCGAGCTGATCAAGGGCTACGTCGAGATCATCGGCGGACGCCTGGTCGATCACCTCGACGACGCGGACATCGTCTTGATGGCCAACACCGGCGGCAATTCGGCGTCGGTCGCGCCCTTCGCGGATCGACTCGTGCAGTACGTCCGCGACGGGCGAACCGTGGCGTTGGGGGACGACGCCATCGCCGGGCGCAGCGACCCTCGGCTGCTCCCGCTGCTCGACGAGCACATCCAGCGCGGCGAGCTGGACTCGTACTCGGGCTGGAACATCGGGATCCCGATCTCGCAGTCCTTGAGCCGGTTCGCGCTGCTCGCCCGGGCTCGGTCCGGACAGCTGCCGCCTGGGCGGGGGCGCGGTGCCGGGCCGGAGAGGATGCGCCGCGAGCTACTGCGGCGTGCGGCCCGCGACTCGCTCGAGGTCACGGTGTCCGAATGGGTGCAGACGGACTCGTATCGCAACTTCGAGCGCACCGCGACGACGGAGTACGCGTCGTCGCTGGGTGAGCCGGACCCGCAGAATCTGCGCACCTATTACGACGAGGTGGACGAGTTCGCCCGGAGCCGGACCCTTCCGCACGCGCAGGAGCTGTTCGACACCCACTTCGCCGGGGTGCCCAGGGCGATCGGTGACCTCGGGTCAGGGCCCGAAGCCCTCGCCGCGCAGTCGGTCGCCGAGTGGAACATCTATCTCCCGTGGCTTCGCACCGGCGAGATCGCCGCCGAGCCGGTCATGACGTTCGAGCCGATCGGTT
>NZ_DAHVSH010000196.1:0-13628 GCF_027324685.1 Haloactinopolyspora sp. | reverse complement strand
GATACCGCCGACCCCGCCCGTCAGCGACCATCACCACCGGCACACCCTCATCAGGCACCACCAGCCACGACCCACCATCAACCGCGGAGACCAGGTCCCGCCACACCCCCGGATCAACCCCATCACCCAAGTCGTCGCCGTCGACCTCGTGGTCGGGCAGGCCCACCGCGGCATCATCATCCGGGCACCAGGCCGCGTCCCGCGCAGCCAAATAGTCAGGAACAGCCGGGACAACCTCCGCACCAGGCAGACACCCACCCGGCCCGTCGTCTTGATCATCCCAACTGTCGAACATGCCCACACGCTACCAGACACATGTTCGAATCACTACCGACAAGCTGCAGCCAAGCCATCACAAAACGATCACAAACCCGACGCGACCAGTCATCCGCGGCCGACTCCCAGAAGCGTCCGATTCGTTCAAGACCACCGACGCCACCCAGCGCTAGCGTGAACCGCATGACACCACCACGTTTCGCAGCTGTGGGCCTCGTCGTGGACGACATGGCTCGGGCGCTCGCGTTCTACCGCGCGCTCGGCCTGGACATCCCCGCCGAGTCCGACACCGCTCCGCACGCTGAGGCGGCCTTGCCCGGCGGGTTGCGGCTCATGTTCGACACGGTCGAGACCGTCAAGTCGTTCGATCCCGACTGGACACGTCCGACCGGTAGCCAGATGAGCCTGGCGGTCGAGTGCGAAAGTCCGGGGGCGGTCGACCAGGAATTCGCCAGGATGGTCGACGCGGGCTACACCGGGCACCTCGACCCCTGGGACGCCCCGTGGGGGCAGCGCTACGCCACGCTTCTGGATCCGGACGGCAACGGCGTCGATCTGTTCGCGGCCTTGCCCGCTACCTGAGCAGCGCCGTCAGGGTGACGTGAGGAGCGCCGTCAGGGTGACGCCGGTCAGCGCCTTCACGTCGCGCGCGAAGTGGGCTTGGTCGGCGTAGCCGGCCACGGACGCCGCGTCGGCCGCTGATCGACCGGCCCGGCACAGGTCGAGCGCGTGGTTCATCCGCATGATGCGGGCGAACGTCTTGGGTCCGTATCCCAGCGCGTCGAGGCTGCGGCGGTACAACTGCCGGGCGCTGAGACCGGCATCCTCGGCCAGCGCACCGATGCGGCGGACGCTCGCGAGTCGACCCAGCAGCAGCGACCCGATGGGATCAGGCGGGCTGGAATCCCGGAGCCGCTCACTGGCGATCGACTCGAGTGCCTCGACCGGACGCTTCGATGCGGCCACTTGCTCGGTGAACCGACGCACGTGGTCCGCCGGCCAGAGATCGGACAACGGGATGCGCTGGTCACGCACCGCGTGCGCCGGTACGCCGATGACCCGGGGGCCGACTCCGGCGCCGAACCGCAGCCCCGCGTGGCCCGCCTTCGGCGTCCAGGTGGCTACGTGGGCGACGGTGTCGGGCCCGGCCACGACGAGCTCGCCACGGTGCCACAGCAGGTCCATGCAGCCGTCGGGCAGGATCCGGTGATCTTCCGCCGCGGCCGTGGCCGAGGCGACCCAGGCCACCGTGTGGCGGATCGACGAGGCCCGTTCGCGGTACATGAACCCAGGATCGCAGCTAAGACCGTGCGAGCATCAGTTCGTTGAGGTCGCCGCTGGTCAAAGCACCTTCCACGCTGGCGTAGGTGCCGGCGCCGAACAACTCCTGAGCACAGCGTTGCACGACGGTGTACGCGGCCGCAGCGACACGCGAGCCCAGGCTGACCCGCGCGACCCCGATGCTGCCCAGGGTTGCGACGTTCGGAGCGCCGGGTGCGGCCAGGATGTTCAACGGGGCATCGATCTCGTCAGCGAGTGCGGCGACGATGTCGAGGTCGAGGACACCGGGCACGAAGATCCCGTCGGCGCCGGCGTCGTAGTACGTCTCGGCGCGCTCGAAGGTGTCAGGCAGGCGGTCGCCAGGGTCGCCGACCGCCCGGAGAAACGTGTCGATCCGGGCGTTGATGAACAGGCCGGTGCCGGCTTCGTCCGCGACGTCGCGGGCCGCGGCGATGCGCTCGGCTTGGTCGTCGATCGACCGCAGAGCTGTCGGGTCGTCGGGGTCGACGTCCTCGATGTTGATGCCGACGGCGCCGGCCTCGAGTACGCCTTCGATCGTCTGGGCGACGTCATCGGGGCTGGCGCCGAAACCGCTCTCGATGTCAGCACTGACGGGAACGTCGACTGCCTCGACGACGCGAGCGACGACCGCCAGCGCGCTGTCGCGGTCGAGGTGGCCGCCGTCCGCAGTGCCCATGCTCCAGGCGACACCGGCGCTCGTCGTAGCTACCGCCGGCGCGCCGGCCGACTCGACCAGACGTGCGCTGAGGGCGTCCCACACGTTGGGGAGCACCAGCGGGCTGCCGCGACGGTGCAGCGAACGGAACCGCTCGGCCTTGTCGGACAGAGTTGTCATGGCGACTATCACAGCACGGCCATCGCCAGAGAGTCGGCTGCCCCGCCATTTACGCGCCGACGCCGATCGCCTCGACCGGGCGCCTGCGCATCGATGCGCGGGTCGGGAGACCGACCGAAAACAGGCCAAGAGCAGCGGTGACGCCGATGATCCCCAGGTACAAACCGGGTGGCACCGACGGCAGCGGCGACTCCGTCGTACCGATGCTCATCCCCACCAGCGGCGGGATCGCGATGATGGTGCCGATCGTTCCCGCGATGAAGATCACGACCAGCGACTCCGTCCGCATCATGCGCCTGACCTGACGTCGGCTGGCGCCGATCAACTGGAGAAGCGCGAACTCTCGCTCACGTTCGGCCGTGGCCATCACCAGCGTGTTCACCACGGCGACGCCCAGGTACACGAGCAACACCAGGAGCGCGATGATGCTCGACCACGACGCGGCGTCTCGTTGATCCTGTCCGGCCGCGCCCCATTGTCCGGCGTCGGCGACGACGAGGCCCGGGAATGACGGCGCCAAGTCGCTGAGTGCGTGCTCGGCCGATCCCGAGGAGGTGCGTAGGAGGACGACGTCGCTCAAGCCGGTCGCCGTGTGCGCCTCGAGCAGGTCGTGCGGCAACGTGATGTCCCCGAAGCCCAGGCCGCGACCATAGATGGCGACCACCGTCGGTCGGTGCTGCGTGCCATCGCCCAGCACCATGTCGACCTGTTCGCCCAGGCCGACGCCGAACGTTTCGGCAGCCAGCTGGCTGAGCGCGACGCTGTCGTCATCGAGGCCCGCGATGCTGCCTTCGCGAATTTCCAGGTCCAGGGTGTTCTCCAATTCGTTCGGCGTGAGGCCCTGAGCGGCGTACGGCTGCGTCGTCGGCTCGCCGAGTTCCGTGTACCTGACGACCACCTCGCTGCGGATCACCGGCGTCGCCGTGTCGACACCGTCGACGGCGGCGAGGGCGTCGATGGCCTTGTCGCCGAGGCCTCCGTTGTCGCTCGAGATCACGAAGTCGGCGACCACGCCGTCGGCGCTTTGCCGGGCGGCAGCTGCCGAGACGGTGGACTGGGAGAAGATCTGGACCGAGGCGATGGTGATGGCGAGGATGAGCGGCGTGACGGCGCCGGCGAGGCGCCGCGAACTCGCCAGCGTGTTGGCCGCGGCGAGGTACCCCGCCACGCGGCCACATCGGCGCAGCGGCGCGGCAAGCAGCCCTGTCATCAAGTGCACGAGCCTGGGGCCGAGCAGAGCGACGCTGATGACGAAGAACATCGCTGACCCCGCGGCCCCGGCCACTGCGGCGGTGCCCGGAAGGACGAGTGGCAGAGCGGAGGCAACCAACCCGAACGCGGCGAACACCCACCCGAACGTGACACGCACCCGCGGCAGCGCCTTGGACTCGACCGCTGCTTCGCTGAGCGCCTCGACCGGCTTGATGCGGGCAGGTTTGCGGGCGGCGACCCACCCGGCCAGCTGTGCGGTGAGTAAGCACAGCGCGATGGCGACGACAGCCGGCAACGGGCTCAAGGCGAGCTGGAAATCCGCCGGGATCATCCCGCTCGCCGCGAAGGCCGAACCGAGCAGGTGAGCCAGCGCGAACCCGGGACCGGCGCCGAGCAGTACCGCGGTCCCGGCCACCAGCGTGAGTTCCGCGCCGAGCATCCGGCGGACCTGTCGCGGTGTGGCTCCCACGGCTCGCATCAAGGCGAACTCTCTACGACGCTGGTGCACCGCCAGCGCGAGCGTGCTCGCCACGACGAACATGGCGATCAATACCGCGGTGCCGGCGAAAGCGCCGGACATCACGATCAGTTCGGCGCGTGCCTGCCCGACATCGAGGAATTCCACGTCCGCGCGCTTGTCGCCGGTGTAGGTACGCACGTCGTGGGCGGCGAGGGCGGCTTCGATGCGTTCGGCGAGCTCGTCGGTGGCGACCCCCGCAGCGGCGATCACACCGACCGTGTCGACCTGGTCCGGGTGCCCGGACAGTTCCCGCACCCGCTCGTCGGTGAAGAAGAGTCCGTCGCGACGGAACGTTGCGCCGCCTTCGGCAGCAGCGATGCCGCGGACCGTGTACGTGTCCGGCACGGTTCCGTGCGTGATGTCAATCCGGTCACCGACCTTCAGGCCGGTCTCGGCGGCGATCTCGGCGCTCAGCACAACGTCGTGTGCGCCCATCGGTGCGGACCCTTCGCGCAGCTCGAACGGCGTCAACATCGCCGAGAGCCAGCCGTGTCCTTGTGCTGTGGCACCGCCGATGCCGACCGGGACCGTGACGTCACCGGCGACAGCGTCGACTCCGGGCAGCATGGTGATCTCGTCGATCACACCGACTGGCAGCCGGGCCCGTTCGCGCAGCGGGGTGTCGACGTCCTCGGCGACCGGCACGGCCTGTGGGCCGCCGACGACGACGGATGCGCCCGCGTACCGTTCAGGTGGCAGCCCGCCGCGCAGCCCCGACTCCATCAAGACACCGAGCGCGGTCACCAGTGTCGAGGCCAGAAACACGGCGACGAAAATGCCGGCGAAAGCGGTTTTACGGTCCTTGACCGACGCCCAGGCGATCTCGCGCATGTTCACCACTCCCCAAGTGCCGTCATCCGCGCGGCGACCGCTTCCGGCGCCGGCCGGTCGAGCGCGTCGGCCAGCCGACCGTCGGCGAGGAACAACACCTGGTCGGCGTAGGAAGCCGCCACCGGGTCGTGCGTGACCAGCAGGGTGGTTTGACTGGTGCCGTCGACGATGCGGCGTAGCAGCTCGAGCACCTGGCGCCCGCTGTTGGAGTCGAGCGCCCCGGTCGGCTCGTCCGCGAAGACCACGTCCGGGCGAGTGATGAGCGCCCGGGCGATGGCCACGCGCTGCTGCTGCCCACCGGAGAACTGGCTGGGGCGGTCGTCCAGCCGATCACCGAGCCCGACGTCGGTCATGACCTGCTTCAGCCAGGCGCCGTCCACGCCACGTCCGGCCAGCCGCAGCGGCAACGTGACGTTCTGCTCGACGGTCAGCGACGGCAGCAGGTTGTAGGCCTGGAAGACGAACCCGATGCGCTCGCGCCGGAATCGCGTGAGGGCGGTTTCGCTGAGCGTGGACAGGTCGGTGTCACCAATGCGCACGACACCCGAGGTGGGCCGGTCGAGTCCGGCGGCACAGTGCAGGAACGTGCTCTTGCCCGAGCCTGACGGTCCCATCACCGCGGTGAAGCTTCCCCGGTCGAGCACGACGCCGACGCTGCGTAGGGCGGTGACGGTGTTCGGCTCGGTCCCGTACACCTTGGTGACCGAATCCAGGGCGATCGCCGGAGCCGATGAACTGAGCCGACCCTGATGAGCTGCGGATTTCTCACTGATCTTCACGGTTGTCGACGCTACGGCTGCCGCAGCTCCGGGACGATCCAGCTGACGACCCACTTCGGGGTACAGCTGGCTGTACCGTCAAGCTGTGGCCCGGACCCTTCGTTTGCGTGAGCCGGCGAGCGAGGTGCGCCGCGCGCTGCCGTTCATGCTCACCGGCGCGGTCACCGGGTTGATGTCACTGGCGATGCTCATCGGTGTCCTCCTGGTGGTGCCGCTGTTATTGATCGGGGTCGGCTGGTTCGTGTTGCCGACAGCGATTCGGGGCCTGCGGTGGACCGCGGGGCTGGACCGGCGACGTGTGGGTGCGTTCACCGGAACCGCGCTTCCCGAGTTGTACCCCTCCACGGAAGGCTCGCTGCTGGACCAGGTGCGTATTGCCTTGCTCGACCCATCGACCCGGCGCGATCTCGGGTGGCTCGTCGTGCACGGGCTCAGCGGTACCGTTCTGGGCCTGCTGTCGGTCGCGCTACCGCTGAGCGCGCTGAACGCCCTGCTCGTCCCGAGTTACTGGTGGGCGTTCCCCGTCGACGACCCGGTAACCTCGCCGTACCCGGTGACCTCGTGGGCTCTGGCGCTGACGATGCCGCTGATCGCCGTGGCCTATGCCGCGCTTGCGTTGTGGCTGGTGCCGCGGCTGGCGAAGTGGCAGGTGTCGTGGGCGCGCGCGTGGTTGGCGCCGACTCAGGCCGCCCAGCTGACCAAACGGGTCAGCGAGCTGGCCGCAAGCCGCGCCGCCGCACTCGAGGCGCACGGGGCGGAGCTGCGGCGAATCGAGCGTGATCTGCACGACGGTACACAGAATCGCCTCGTCGGCGTCGTGATGCATCTGGGCATCATCGAGCGGGCCTTGCGCCGCGACCCGGAATCGGCACTACCGCTGATCCTGCGGGCGCAGGACGCCGCCGACGATGCGCTGGGTGAACTGCGTGAAGTCGTCCGTAGTATCTACCCGCCGGTGCTGAGCGAACGTGGACTTGACGGCGCGGTCGCGGGTCTGGTCGCGCACTGCTCGGTGCCGTGCACGCTGATCGCCGAGGCGGTACCGCGGGTGCCGGCGGCGGTCGAATCGGCGGCCTACTTCGTCGTCGCCGAGGCGCTGACGAACGTCGCGAAGCACAGCGGGGCGGAGCAGGCGGAGGTGCGGATGTCGATGCGGCGCTCGGCGGGCTCGCAGGAGGAGATGCTGATGATCGAGGTGAGCGACGACGGCGTGGGTGGCGCGTCGGAGACGGGCGGTAGCGGACTGCGCGGCATCCGCCGCCGGGTGGACGCGTTCGACGGGCGAACCGAATTGACCAGCCCGGACGGCGGGCCGACGGTGCTGCGGGTGGAGCTTCCGTGCGGGTCGTGATCGCTGAGGACGACGCCCTGCTGCGCGAAGGGCTCGTCCTCCTGCTGAGCAACGAGGGCATCGACGTCGAGGCTGCGGTCGACAACGCCGAGGACTTCCTGGCCGCAGTGACCCATGCCCGGCCCGATGCCGCTGTCGTCGACGTCAGGCTGCCCCCGTCGTACTCCGACGAAGGACTGCGTGCGGCTGCCGAGGCGCGTCGGCGGATACCAGGACTGCCGGTCCTCGTGCTGTCGGCCTACGTCGAGGACAGCTACGCTGCAGAGCTCCTGGCCGACGGCGCCGACTCCGTGGGGTACCTCCTGAAGGAGCGGGTCGGGCGAGTGGAGAAGTTTCTCGAGGCCTTGCGCCGGGTCGCCGACGGCGCGACCGTGTTGGATCCGGAGGTCGTCTCGCAGTTGATGGTGCGACGTCGCGCCGACGATCCGCTGCGTACGTTGACACCGCGTGAGGGTGAGGTGCTCGCCCTGATGGCCGAAGGCCACGGCAACATGGCCATCGCGGAGAAGCTGGTCGTCACCGAGACGGCTGTGAGCAAGCACATCCGCAACATCTTCGCCAAACTTGGCTTGGAACCAAGCGACAGCGGTCATCGCCGGGTCATGGCGGTCCTGGCCCATCTACGATCGTGACGATGGCGACCGTGGACTCGAGGGAGCGTGCACCATGACTGATCCCCACTTCGTCATCGTCGGCGCCGGCTTGGCCGGGGCCAAGGCAGCTGAGGCGCTGCGCGAGCAGGGATTCGAGGGACCGATCACCCTGGTCGGCGATGAACATCATCGTCCGTACGAGCGACCGCCGCTGTCCAAGGAGTACCTCACCGGCGCAGCCGAGCTCGACACCGTCTACGTGCACGACGAGGCGTGGTACGGCGAGCATGACGTCGACCTGCGGCTCGGCACGTCGGTGACGCGGATCGATCGTGACGCGCATCAGGTGGAGACGACGACCGGCGACCGCATCGGCTACGCGAAGCTACTGCTCGCGACCGGATCGAGTCCGCGGCGGCTCCCGTTGCCTGGGGGAGACGCCCAGGGCGTGCACTATCTGCGTCGCATCGAAGATTCCCAGCGCATCAAGGACATGATCGCCACGACGGCGCACCTGCTGGTGATCGGAGGCGGCTGGATCGGGCTGGAAGTGGCGGCGGCGGCACGAAACGCCGGTGTCGACGTCACGATCGTCGAGACGGCGAAACTCCCGCTCCTCGGCGTGCTCGGCCCCGAGGTGGCGCAGGTCTTCGCCGATCTGCACACCGAGCACGGCGTCAAGCTGCGTACCGACGTCGGCGTCGAGCGCATCACCACGGCCGGCGATATTGCGACCGGGGCCCGGTTGACCGACGGGACGGAGATCGACGCCGAAGCCGTCGTCGTCGGCATCGGCGCGGTCCCGAACGTGAGCCTGGCCGAGGAAGCGGGCCTGGACGTCGACAACGGCGTGCTCGCTGACGCCGCCTTGCGCACCAGTGACCCCGACATCGTCGTGGCCGGCGACATCGCCCGGGCCGAGCATCCGCTGCTGGGCCAGCGCATCAGGGTGGAGCACTGGGCGAACGCGTTGAACCAGCCTGCGGTCGCCGCGACGTCCATGCTGGGCGGCGAGGCGCGCTACGACGAACTGCCGTACTTCTACACCGACCAGTACGACCTCGGGATGGAGTACCACGGCTACGTCGAATCCGGTGGCTACGACCAGGTCGTGTTCCGGGGTGATCGAGCCGCTCGTGAATTCATCGCGTTCTGGCTCGCGGGCGGACGTGTCCTCGCCGGGATGAACGTCAACGTCTGGGACGTCGGTGAGCCGATCAAGGCGCTGATCCGCTCCGGGCGACCGGTGGACACCGGCCGGCTGGCCGACGTCGACGTGCCGCTGGATCAGGTGGTCCCGAGCTGACGGCAGCGATCGATGCGTGACGTCACCGCGCGCCGCCTGTCGCGGTTGCACATCGCGCTGTACCGCATGACCGGTGGGCTGCTGGGGCGCAGGCTCGTCCGCAACGACATGCTGCTGCTCACCACCACCGGCTCGCGTACAGGCCGGCGGCACACGGTGCCCCTGCTTCATCTACGAGACGGCGACACGATGGTCGTCATCGCTTCGTGGGGTGGCCGGCCGAAGCATCCGCAGTGGTACACGAACCTCCGCGCTCATCCGCAGGCCGTGGTGCAGGTCGGTCGGCGCCGGTGGCCGGTGCGCGCCCGTACCGCCACCGCGGCTGAACGGGCCGATTGGTGGCCCCGAGTCCTGGCCACGTACAAGGGCTACAGCCTCTACGAATCCAACACCGACCGGGTCATCCCGGTGGTCTTCCTCGAACCGTGGCGCTGAAGTCTCGCCTGGCGGCCGCCGCGAGGTCAGCCTTGCTGGGCAGCGCCCGCGCCTTGAACGGGAAGCACCGGATAGGCGACCTTGATGCCGTGGCGGTCGAGTCCGCGCTTGAGGTACAGCCGCAGGGCTCGGCCGATGGCCCATTGCGATCCCGGCCTGGTGGTGACCATGACTCGTACGGTCACCGCGCCGTTCCCGATGGCGACGACACCACTGACGTCGGGACGTTCGAGGATCTGGTCGGAGTATTCGGGGTCGTCGGCGAACTCGTCGATGCTGGCCTGGATGACCTGGGTCGCCTCCTCGAGGTCGACGTCGTAGGCCAGCGGAAGTTCGACGACGGCGTTGGCCCAGTCCTGGTTCATGTTGCAGACCCGCATGATCTCGCCGTTGCGCACGTACCAGAGCCCGCCGTTGAGGTCGCGGATCTTCGTCACCCGCAGGCCCACGGCCTCGACCGTGCCTACGGCGTCGCCCACGTCGACGACGTCACCGATGCCGTACTGGTCCTCGGACATCATGAACATGCCGGCCATGAAGTCCTGGACCAGGCTCTGCGCACCGAAGGCCACCGCCAGGCCGAGGACACCCGCGCTGGCCAGGATGGGGCCGAGCGCGATGCCGAACTGACCGAGGATGGTCACGAACGCCACCCCGAACACCACGAATGTCGACACGCTCTTGAGCACCGACGAGATGGTGTCCGCGCGTTGCTTCTGGCGCTCGGCCCGCGAGGCGTTCGCCGAGCGGATGATCCGTCCGGCGACCTTGGCCCGAGACACTCGCTGCTGCGAGCTGACCGTCCGTTTGACCAGCTGGTCGATGGCTCGGCCGAGCAGCGCGCGCACCGCGATCGCGACCACGATGATGATCACGATGTTGATGGCGCCGGTGATCATCGCAGCAGATCTTTCGTTCAACCAGTCCGTCACGGCGTTGGCCTGGACAGTCATGTCGGACAACGCGTCGACGGCATGGGCCGCCGACAGGATGGGTGGCATGGCCACGAAGTCTCCCTTCGTCTCCTCGATCAGGCGCGCTCGAGACATGCGCACCACCCAGGTTTACCCGCTGACCGACCTGAACTCGCGATCAAGAAGACCGCCGGATCGCCGACCCGGGGGCGGAGAATGAGGGATGGCCATTCGTATGCAGTGCATTTGTGTCGACAGCAGTGACCCGCAACGCATCGCGACCTTCTGGGCTCAAGCCCTGGGGTGGCGGCGAACTCTCGACAGTGCGGACGAGGTCGTCCTCGAACCGCCGGCGGGTAGCCCCGAGGATGGAGTCGCTCCGGACTTGGTTTTTCTGCGCGTGCCGGAACGCAAGACGGTGAAGAACCGGCTGCACGTCGACCTGCGGCCGGACGACCAGGAGGCCGAGATCGCGAGGCTGCTCGAGTTGGGGGCCACCCACGCCGACGTCGGCCAGACCGGCAACGAGAGCTTCACGGTGCTCGCGGACCCCGAAGGCAATGAGTTCTGCGTCCTTCGCGTCCTCACCGCGGCCGAGCTCGCCGGTCAAGGCCTGCGATACGACGGCCCCGGCCAAGGGTGATCGCCGGGTCCGCCAGCTCAGCGGTCGATGCGTAGGAGGTCCAGGATCTCCTGGGTGACCCGGTCAGGGTGGTCTTCCATCAGGAAGTGCCCGCCGCCGGCGATGACGACGAGGTGTGCGTCCGGGATGTCGCTCGCCAGCCGTTCGGCGTACCTGACGGGCTGCCAGCGGTCCTGCTCACCCCAGACGATGCGGGTCGGCATCGTGAGATCGCGCAACAGCGGCGCGAGCTGCTGGGTCGGTCGTGAGTCGTAGTGGCGTACCTGGTGCTCGAAGAACGAGGCGCGGCCCAGCGGCGTGCGGTGCGGGGCGAGGTAGGCCTCGAGGGTGGAGCCGGTCAAGTGGGCAGGGTCCGCGACGGTCATCGTCAACTGCCGGGTGAGCATCGCTTCGAACTCGTCGGGCGCCATGGCCAGGTAGTCGTCGAGATGATCGCGGATGATCGCGCGCCAGGTCGACGACGGCCACGAGTCGTAGCTCACCGTGTCGACGAGCATCAGCCGGCGGACCAAGGCAGGCCGGCGAGTCGCGACGATCTGGGCGACGGCGCCGCCGATGTCGTGACCGACCACCGTCGGCCGCGCGATGTCGAGGAACGACAGCAGCTGTTCCAGCAGGTGGGCTTGGGCCGTCACCGATGTGTCCCGGTCCGTCGGGCGTTCGGACGCGCCGAAACCGAGCAGGTCATAGGCCAGGACGCCGTGTCCCTGTCCTTCGAGGGCCGGAACGACGTTGCGCCAGATGTAGGAGTGCGAGGGCGTGCCATGCACCAGCACCAGGGTCTCGCCGGTCGATCCAGGCGTGTATCGGTAGGCCAGCCGGACGTCGTCGACGATCGCGTTGCGGTTCAGGATCATGGCGCCGGCTCCGGGGTGACGACGAGCTTGCCGACGAAGTCCTTGGCCGTGAACGCCGCCTGGGCCGCGGTCAGTTCGTGCAACGGGTACGTCTCGGCGAGGGGCGCCGTCAGCTCACCACGGTTGATGTGCTGCAACAGCTGGGCGAAGTCGTCGTGCGTGCCGAAGGACGAGCCGACCAGGGTCAGTTGTTGCAGGTATACGGTGCGCAGGTCAGTTTCGACCAGGGGGCCCGCGATGGCGCCGGCGACCACGTAGCGCCCCAGCGGCCCCAGCGAGCGCAACAGGGCCGAGAAACTCGGGCCCGCGACGACGTCGGCCACCACGTCAGCCTCGCCCGCGACTCGCCGCAGCTCGGCGGCCAGGTTCACCGCGTCGCGGTCCACGGCGGCATCGGCGCCGAGCTTCAGCACCCGTTCGCGCTTGGCCGGCGTCGTGACGGCGACGACGCGGGCGCCGCGCAACGTGGCTAGCTGGACCAGGGCGGATCCGACTCCGCCGCCGGCGCCGGTCACGATGACGGTTTCACCAGCGCTGACGTTCGCGCGGTTGAGCATCCGCATGGCGGTCGTGTAGGCCGTCGGGAAGGTCGCGAGTTCGGCGTCGCTGAGTGAGCTCTGGACGGCGTGCGCATTGGCCGCCGGCACCACGACGAGTTCGGCGAATCCGCCGTCCCACTCGCTGCCGAGGTACTCGGTGGTGACGAGCTCACGCTCACCACCGGTGTAGATCATCGGATCCACCATCACGCGCTCACCGAGGCGCGCCTCGTCCACGCCGGGGCCGACCTGGTCGATCCGACCCACGACGTCCGCACCCTGGATACGCGGGAACGTCATGGGCTCTCGTCGCCAGCCCGCGCTCGCCGACGGGTCGTCCGGCGAGCCGTAGGCGCCTTCGCGTGTCCAGATGTCGGTGTTGTTGAGCGCGGTCGCGCCCACCCGGACCCGGACCTGGCCCGCGGCGGGTGTCGGTTCGGGCACGTCCTCTCGGTACTCCAGCTGGTCCGGGCCTCCGAAGCCGGTGAGCAGTACGGCGCGCATGATGTGTCCCTTCGATGTATACCGACCGGTATGGTTACTCCAGTGCACCACGGCGGGCCGCACGTGTCAACGGCGCTACGGTGGGACCAAAACCGAGCCGGGGTGTGTTGTTGACAGTGGCGACACCGCCAGCACCACCAGCACGGAGGAGAAGCAACATGACCAGTGGAATCAACGACACCGGCCAGATCACGCGCATCGAGGGCACCGAGACGGCCGTCCTGGCTGGAGGGTGCTTCTGGGGCATGGAGGACCTCATCCGCCGCCAGCCCGGCGTGCTGCAGACCCGGGTCGGTTACACCGGTGGTCAGAACGACCATGCGACGTACCGCAACCATCCCGGCCACGCCGAGGCGGTGGAGATCGTCTTCGATCCCACGAAGACGACCTACCGCGACATCCTGGCGTTCTTCTTCCAGATCCACGACCCGACGACGCTGAACCGTCAGGGCAACGACATCGGGACCAGCTACCGCTCGGCCATCTTCCCGCTCACGCCGGAGCAGGAGCAGATCGCTCGCGACACGATCGCCGACGTGGACGCGTCGGGCCTGTGGCCTGGCAAGGCCGTGACGACCATCGAGCCTGCCGGCCCGTTCTGGGAGGCCGAGCCCGAGCACCAGGACTACCTCCTGAAGTACCCGAACGGCTACACCTGCCACTTCCCGCGGCCGGACTGGGTGCTCCCCAGGCGCACCGCGACCTCCAGCTGACCGGGCCGGGTGACGCTC
>NZ_DAHVSH010000043.1:0-13134 GCF_027324685.1 Haloactinopolyspora sp. | reverse complement strand
CACTCGCAGGCGTGCGCCCAGTTCCTGCCAGGCCGGCAGATGCACCTGGGCGATGCTCCCGACGCCGATCACGGCGACAGTCGGTGCGCTCGTCATTCAACCTCCCGATGACGTTGATTCCCCACGAGGATGCCATCGGTGTGGTGAGTCAGGCGCAGGTGGTCCGTCACGTTCACTCCAGGTCGATGTCGAAGTCGACGGTGAAGGTGTCGGTCCATGGCAGCCTCGCGTCGGTGATCGTCAAGCCGGCCAGCGCGTTCACACCGCCGGCCCAGGCCCGCAGTTCGGTGGTGATCCGTTCGCACAGCGCCGGGAGCTCCTCGAGCGGAGGATCGGCGAGTCCGCGCGCGAACGCCTCGTCCTGGATCGCGCGCCGAACGACGGGCAGGTAGTGGCCGTCCTCGACGATCTTGCGGGCCAGGAACCGCCGCCGATGTGCCTCAGCGGATTCGTCCGTCGACAGCACCGGGGTGATCCCGGCCGCCAGCGTGGTGCCGATCGTGTTGCCTGCGGTGTTCCATCCGCCGTACGCGGTCAGGCGGGCGAGCACGCCGGCCGCGTCCAGAGCATCGAGAAGCTCCACGTCGCTGCCGTTGGCGTAGTGGACGTCAGCGAGCGCGACCCGGTGACCGGCATCGAGCAACTCGCGCGCGGCGTCGACGACGGGTCCTGGCCGAGAACGCCGGTCTGGATCGGGCGGGTTCATCACCCAGTCACCGGGCACCGCCGCCGGGGGATGCACGACCACGACCAGGTCCGCCTCGCCCGGGTCGCGCACCTCGGCGGCGCCCAATGCGCGGATCTGGTTGGCCAGGCCGACCCGCACCGGGCGGTCTTCGTACGGCGCCACGCGATCCATCCCGTCGCCGTCCGGGCAGATCACCGCGATCGTCGGCACGATCCCGGCCGCCTCGAGAGCGGTACGGGCGATGAGCACGCTCGGGACCTCGTCGGCGCCGGGATAGGTCAGCACCTCCACCCCGAGCCGGTCGATCCATGCCGCGAGGCTGCGCCGCTCCCCGGCGGGCAAGCCCCGCGGAGCGGTGTCGTCGGAGGTGATCACCAGGGTCTCGAACACCCCGTCGGCGGCCATCTCGAGTGCTGCCAGGTTCACGACATGGTTGCGGACCCGCCGGCGGATCAGGTCGCGGACGTAGCCGGCCGGCACGCACGCCCGTGCGGCCGCGACGGCGTCGTCGTCGACTTCACCCAGTTGATGCTCGTCCCACACTGTCGACAGCGTGCCCAGCCGTTCGCCGTGGCTGGCCCAGTACTCCGGTTCCTGGCGGGACCGGCCCGGATCGTCGTACGTCGGCAATCGGGTGACGACGCCGAACGCTGTCACCGGGGCGTCGAGCTCACGAAGAACGTCGAGCCTGGGTATGACCTCGCCGATCGGGTCAACGGTGTTCCGCGAGGGAACCAGCCCGCCGTGCGCGAGCAGGTCGAGAGAGACGACGACGTGATCGACCTCGGCCGACACGGTGGCCAGCCAGTCGGCCAGCGCCGCCGTGTTGGCCGGCGCCCGGAATTTCGGCATGGCCTCGGCCGGCGGGGTGAGGACGTCGACGCCCGCACAGCGGCCGATCGTGGCCGCGTACCCACCGGTGTTCGGGCGCTCGTCCGGGGGTAGCAGGGCGATACGGGGCAATGTCTCAGCCGAGCCGGTGGTAGTTGTCCGCCGTGACCTCGAAGCGCAGCTCGCCGCTGGAGAAGAACCGCGTGATCTCGTCGAGAACCGTGCGGCCTTGGGCGAACCGCGACTGCACGGTGCCGCCGGCGATGTGCGGGGTCAACAGCACGTTGTCGAGCCCGAAGAACTCGCTGTCCGCCGGCAGCGGCTCCTCGTCGAAGACGTCAAGGCCGGCCCGCAGCCGACCGGACTTCACTTCGGCGAGCAACGCGTCCTGGTCGGTGACCCGGGAGCGGGCGGTGTTGACGACGACGGCGCCGTCGCGCAACAAGGCCAGTTGCTCCGCGCCGATCATGCCTTCGGTCTCTCGGGTGACCGGCGCGTGAATCGAGAGCACGTCGCTGGTCGCGCACAGCTCATCCAGGTCGCACAGCTGCACGTCGAGCGTCGCGGCGTCCTCGGCGCTCACGTACGGGTCGAACGCACGCATGCCGGTGACGCCCAAGCCCCGCATCATCTGCGCGTAGTGGCGGCCCACGCGGCTGAGCGAGACGAGCCCGACCCGCTGCGCCCGGACGCTCTCGCCGAGCAGGCCGTTGCCGCCGGCGTGCCAGTCGCGCGAAGCCTGGAAGCGCCGATCGTGCACCACGATGTTGCGCAACAACGCCAGGGTCATGGTCACCGACATCTCGGCCACCGCCTCGGCCATCGCCTCGGCACCACCCTGCGCGAGCCGGTAGCCTGCGCCGAGAGTCTCGGCCGGGTACAGCGCCCGGACCGATGCCGCAGTGTGCACCGCGAGCTTCAGCCGCGGACCGGCGAGCGCGCTGGGATCGAACGGTCGTGTGCTCCACGAGGTGATGAGTACGTCGAAATCATGAGCCACGTTCGCGGGGACCTCCACCGTGGCTTCCCCGCCCGTGGCGAAGGTGAGCGTGCCCAGTTCCGCCAGCGCCTGCTGGGTGGGTTCGTCGTAGAGCAGCTGGTATTCATCCGGCCTGATCGCGACGTAGATGCTCAGCGGTGTCGGCATTCCACTCCTGAATCGGCTGTAAAAGCGCACACGAATTCGCACCCGATGGTAAGCGACGCCCGCCGATGGCCGTGCAGTCGGTTGCAGGTTGTGGTGCCGATCTGCTGGTCGTGAAGATCGTCGTGCGGCGGAGGGCCGCGTGGGGGTGGTCGTGAAGATCGTCGTGCGGCGGAGGGCGGACTATAGCGGCATTTTCAATCACGACGATCTTCACAACCGGGTCCCGGAGGCCTTTGCGGCCGCCAGCGATCGTGCTTCACATCACTTCCCACGCGCCGAGGGTTGACCTGCAACCGATTGCACGGCATGCTGATGATCCCCCGTCCCGACGCGATTGGAGCCAACCGGTCGTGACACGCATCGGCTTCGTCGGAACTGAAAACTCCCACACCGACCACTTCGTCCGCTTCCTCAACACCGAGCGACGGCATCCTGGATACGACGCCGTCGCGCTCGCCGGTGGTCTCAACGAGCGGAACCAACAACTGCGCGACAACGGCGGCATCGAGCACGTCGTCGACCGGCCGGAAGACCTGATTCCGCTGGTGGACGCGGCGATCATCTCCACTAGAGACGGCGCCCGGCACCGGGAACAGGCCGAGCCGTTGCTGGCTGCCGGCATCCCGCTGCTCGTGGACAAGCCGTTGGCGACCACCGTCGACGACGCCCGCGCGATCGTCGACGCTGCAGAGAAGACGTCCACCGTCGTCTTGTCGTGCTCGGCGCTGCGTTTCGTGCCCCAGGTCGCCGAGCTGATCGACGCCGCCGACCGCGGACAGCTGCGCCAGTTGAACATCGTCGGCCCGGCCGATCCCAGCAGTGAGTACTCCGGGCTGTTCTTCTACGGCATCCACCACGTCGAAGCGGCGCTGGAGATCCTGGGCAACCCCGTCGTCGATCCGGGGTCCGTCACGCCCACCGTGACCCGCAACGACGACACCACCATCGCCCACGTGCGCATCGCCGACGTCGACGTCATCCTCACCTTCGTCACCCCCGGCGACGGACATCGGGTGCCGTTCCACGCCACTGCCACCGGAACCAGCGGCGTCGTCGCCCGCGAGCTCGTCCTCGACGCCGACTACAACGCACCGGCACTGGACCGCTTCGTCGCGGCGATCGAGGCGGGGAGTTCACCTGCCGGCCGGGAGGAACTGCTCAGCCCGGTCGTCGTCCTCGCCGCCATCGTCGAGGCGCTCGAGGACGGGACGGACGCGTCATGAGTACGTCCTCGCGGCTGCGGTTCGGTGTGGTCGGTGTCGGTGTCATCGGACGGCTCCACGTTCAGCGTCTCCTCTCCCCCGACTCACCGGCCGATCTGGTCGCTGTCGCGGACACCTCGCTCGAAGCCGGCCAAGCCGTCGGCGCCGAGTTCGGTGTCGACGTGGAACCGTCGGTGGACCAGTTGCTCGGGCGCGACGACGTCGACGCGGTCGTGCTGGCCGTGCCGTCCGGGCTGCATGCTGATGCTGCGGTAGCGGCGCTGGAGGCGGGCAAGCACGTCTTGCTCGAGAAGCCGCTCGAGGTGACCGTGGACGCCGCCGATCGCATCATCGACGCCGAGAAGCGCTCGGGCAAAGTGCTCAGTGTGGTCAGCCAGCGCCGATTCGCGCCAGAGAACCAGTTTCTGCACCACACCATCGCCTCCGGCGGACTGGGCCGGATCACGACGGCGAACATCGAGATCGCCCTCTGGCGCAGCCAGGAGTACTACGACTCCGGCGCGTGGCGCGGGACCTGGGCACTGGACGGCGGCGGCGCGCTGATGAATCAAGGCGTGCACCTGGTCGATCTGGCGCTCTGGCTGCTCGGCGACGTGGAGGAGGTGTACGCCCACAGCGGGCTGCTGGCGCACGAACGCATCGAGGTCGAGGACACCATCACCATCACCGCCCGGCTTCGCAGCGGTGCACTGCTCACGTTCCTGGCCACGACCACCGCCTTCGGTGACCTGCCGCTGCGGGTGGCGATCATGGGTGACGGTGGCACGGCGGTCACGCTGGCGGAGAAGTTCACCCACTTCGTCGCGAGCGACGGCCGTGAGCTTCCGGCGTTCGAACCAGCCGATCAGCAATTGGGCCAGTTGACCGACTTCGTCACCGCTGTGCAGCAAGGCACCGCGCCGCTGGTGACGTCGGCACAAGCGCGTGCGGCCGTGGCGTTCATCGAAGCCGCCTACACCTCCGCACGCACCGGGCGACCGGTGGCGCCGCGCTGATCGACACGCCATCCGACGCGCCACCCGTGCCGGGTCAAGCCGCGTCGCCGGTGTAGACCACGTCGCCTCGGATTCGCGTCGACGTCACTCGGCTGGTGCCGTGCTCCCGAGCGACGGTGACGACGTCGCCGCCGTCGTGCACGCGCTCTTCCTGACCGAGGACGCGGGCTGGGTTCGTCGTCGCCATCGCCAGTGTGACGTCGGAGTCGAACGGCAGGTGCGCCCAGGCCCAGTCGAGACAGGCCAGCAGTGAGCGCCCGGAGCCGGCGAGGAGTTCGGTACCGCTGAGCGTCAGGCGGCCATCCGCGCCGACGGTGACCTGTCCACCGACCGGGGTGGTGTACGCGCCCGGTGCTTGTCCGGCCAGCGCGGCCGAGTCGGACGTGAGCACACTGCGCTCCGGAGATTTCGCCCGGATCATCGCGGTCAGCGTGTCCGCCGGCAGGTGGTGTCCGTCGGCGATGAACATCGCGGTCAACGTGTCGTCGGCGAGCTGGGCCCAGATGTGGTTCGGATGCCGTGGCAGGACGCCGTAGGTGCCGTTGCCCAGATGCGTGCTCAAGGTGGCCCCGGTGCGAGCCGCCTCGTGGACCTGGTCCGGTGTGGGCGCACAGTGGCCGATCGAGGTGAGCACGCCGCGCTCGGCCGCGCCGCTGATGAATTCCATCGCCCCGGCACGTTCCGGGGCGATGGTGACGATGCGCACCAGGCCGTCGCCGGCCTCCTGCCAGCGGTCCAGCTCGGCGAGGTCCGGAGCGCGCACATACCGGACGTCGTGGGCGCCGCGCGGGCCGTCGTCGGCGTTGAGCGCCGGCCCTTCGACGTGCACGCCGGCGATCGTGTGCGCGACCATCGGGTCCCTCCGCCGAGCTGCGACGACCGCCTGGAGGGCGCGGATGATCTGCTCTTCGGAAGCGGTGGTCACCGTCGGGAGAAACGTCGTGACGCCCTGGGACCATTGCGCACGGGTCAACGCGGCGATGGTGTCGGCGTCGACGTCAGCGGCGTTGACGTCCAGCCCCGCGTACCCGTTGACCTGGAGATCGATCAGGCCAGGGAGCTCGACGGCGTCCGTGTTCGGCACGGCATTCCCTTCGGTCGATGATCAGGGCCGCTCCGGCGCGGCAGCCCCCGGCAGCATCGAAGCGGCTGCGACGTCCACGTGCAACGAGGCGTTCGGGTGCGTCCGCAAGATCGTGGCGGGGCACCGCGGTGACACCGGATCGGTCAGGGCCATGGCGAGCGCCGGCGCCTTGCGTTCACCCAGCACGGTGGCCACCATCGCCGCGGAGCTGACCAGGGCTGGAACCGTCAGCGTGAGGGCATGAGTCGGCACGTCGTCGAGGCTGGGGAACTGTGCGTCGTCGACCTGCTGCACCCGGGAGGTCGGCGTGAGTTCCACCTGACGGACGAGCACGTCGTCGTCGAACCTGGCGTCGTCGGGCTCGTTGAAGGCGATGTGCCCGTTCACGCCGAAACCCAGGCAGGTCAGGTCGATCGGCGCTTGCTGGAGCAGCGTCGCATACCGCTCGGCTTCCGCGCGTGGGTCGTTCGTGGAGACGATGCGCTCGAAGCCGGGCAGGGCGTCGGCGGGCAGCCGGTCCACGAGCCATTGGCCGAAGGCTTGCGGGTGGTCGGGAGCGAGGCCGAGGTATTCGTCCATGTGGAACGACCGGACCTTGGTCCAGTCGATCCGGGGATCACGGCCCAGCGCGGCCAGCATGTCCTCTTGGGAAGGTGCGCTCGCCAGGATGACCCGGGCGCTGCCGCGCTCGGCGATGGCCTTCGCGATCACTGCGGCGGCGACGTCGGCTGCCGCGGCCCCGGCCTGTTCGGGTGTGGCTGCCACCGTCATGCCACCGGACAGCTCTCGCTGACTCCACTCGCTCATTCGTCCCCCTGGCTCGGCATCATCTGCAACCGGTTGCATGTATCTAATGTAGCCTGCTCGACAGAGCCGGTCAAAGATGTCTCAGCCCAAGGAGGTTGACATGGATCCGGCGACCCCGCTGGCCGAAGCGAACCCAGCTGCGTCGCGCGAAGACGTGCTGGCGCATTTCCGCGAAGACGTCTATGGCTGCGCCCCCGTGGACGGCTGGGAGCTGGCCTGGGAACTCGCCGCAGAGCATGTGACGGCCACCCAGATGGTCCGCCAGCAGTGGGTGTTGAGCATCAGCACCGAACTCGGCACGCATCGGTGTGTGGTGATGATCGATCTGCCCCGCGGGGCCACAGCGGTCCCCGCCTTCCTGGCGCTGAATTTCCGCGGCAACCACGCGTGTACCGCCGACGGCGACGTCCTCGACCTCCAGCACGAGCCCCCCGAACGACTCGGGGCCATCCACTACACCGGCCTGCGGGAACCGGTGACCCTGCCGGTACCCCGGGGCATCGAGGCCCACCGGTGGCCCGCGGAGCTGGTGACGAGCCGGGGGTACGCAGCCATCACCTCGTGCTACCTGCAGTGCGGCCCGGACAGCGTCGACGTCTTCCGGCACGGGATCCACCCGCTGTTCTCCTCGACCACAGCGGACACGCGGGATCCTCGTGCCTGGGGCGGCATCGCGATCTGGTCGTGGCTGCTCTCTCGGATTCTCGATGCCCTGGAAGCGGGGATGGCGCCTGCGGTCGATGCCGGACGAGTGGCTGTCCTCGGGCACTCGCGCCTGGGCAAGGCGGCGCTGTGGGCCGCGGCGCAGGATCCGCGTTTCGCTGCCGCGATCAGCAACAACTCCGGATGTATGGGCGCCGCCCTGTCCCGGCCGGTCGGCGAGACGCCTGAGGTGCTGGCCCGGATCCGGCCGTACTGGTTCGCGCCGAGGTTCACCGAGACGGTGCTGGCCGGCCAGCCGCTTCCGGTGGATCAACACCAACTGATCGCCGCGATCGCGCCGCGCCCGGTGTACGTCGCCAGCGCCAGTGACGACGCGAACGCCGACCCGCAGGGGGAGTTCGCGGCGCTCCGGACGGCCGCCGCTGTCTGGGGCGCCCACACAGGGCCGGCGGACCTGGAGTTTCCGGAACCGGACACCGTGCGATGGTGGAGTGATGCGCCACTGGCCCACCACGTTCGCCGCGGGGGACACGACATGATGCCCTGGGACTGGATGCAGTGGCTCTCGTTCGCCGATCGCTGGCTCTGATCAGGCGGGCCGGTGTGGGTTGATGGAGCCGCTGTTCGCGTCCGCGGCGATCTCTGCGGCGATCTTCGTCCTCGCCGGGACCGCCCAAGCGGTGAGCGGTTTCGGGCTGGCGCTGGCGGCGGTTCCGCTGCTGTCTTTCACCGTCGAGACCGAAGCGGCTGTCGTCGGCACGGTGATGGTCATGACCGCCATCACCGGCATGGCGTGGTGGCGTGAACGTGCGCACACCGAGGCGGCGGTGGCGCGGCGACTGTCGCTGACCGCTATTGCCGGCATGCCGGTGGGGTTGGCCGTCATCGTCGTGTTGCCGGAGCGATCACTGACCCTCCTGATCGGGATCGTCGTATTGGTGCTGGTCGCAGCGTTGGCGTGCAAGGTGCGGCTGCCTACCGGGGTGCCGACCCAACGGGTCGCCGGGGTCGCCAGCGGTGCGCTGCTGACGTCGACCAGTATGAACGGGCCTCCGTTGGTGCTGGTCCTGCACGGCAGCGGCATGTCGCCGCGGTGTTTCCGCGCGACGCTTCAGGCCGTCTTCTGCGTGCAGGCCGCTTTGGGAGTCGTCGGCTTCGCCGTGCTGGGGCACATCAGCTCGCTGGCCGCTGCCGTCGCCGTCGGCGGTTGTGCCGGTGTCCCGCTCGGGTGGGCGGCCGGAGATCGGCTCTTCCACCGGATGGCACCTGCGGCCTTCCGCGTCGTCGTCCTCGTGGGATTGGCGGTCAGTGCCCTGATGTCCCTACGCAGCGCTCTGCTCGGCTAGTCGCAGCCCTGCGTCAGCCGGCCGGCGTCGTCGTCCCGCGCAAGGTGAGTGAACCTTCGAGCTTGACGTTCTCGACTGGCTCGCCGGCCACCACCTGGGCGAGCGCCTGCACCGCATGCCGGCCGAGTTCGTCGATCGGCGCGGTGACCGTGCTGAGCGCCGGCGTGACTGTGCGCGCCAGCAGGACATCGTCACAGCCCACCACGCTGATGTCGTCGGGTACCTTGCGCCCGTGGTCGGCCAGGCCGGCCAGGACGCCGCAGGCCATGAGGTCGTCGAACGCCAGGACGCCGGTGGCTCCGGAGGCGATGATGTCGGCTGCCGCAGTGCGGCCGTCGTCGAACTGCGCCTCGAACGGACCGAGCTCGACCAACTCGGCATCGGAGTCCTCGGCCCACCGGCGCACCGCCTTCGCGCGGCGCGAGGCGGCCCACGACGACGCCGGACCGCACAACAGCGCGATCTTGCGATGCCCAGAGTCGGCCATGTACTGCGCAGCTTGCTGGAGCGCGGCGGTGTTGTCCACCACGACGCTCGGCAGCCCCTGCAGGGCGCGATTGATCACGACGGCCGGTGTGCCCGCGATCGCCTCCTTCAGCGCGGCGCTGGACGTGCGCGGTGAGGCGATGAGGAGCCCGTCGACTTGCGCGCGCAAGCGTTCGATCAGGGCCGGCTCGGCCATGCCGTCGACACCGGCGTCGGCGAGCAGAACGTCAGTGTCACGACCTGCCGCAGCCTGCTCGATGGCGCGCACGACCGGCGGGAAGAACGGGTTCGTGATGTCGGGGACGAGCAACCCGATGAGGCCGGTCCGGCCGGTGGCGAGGCCACGGGCGAATCGGTTCGGCTGATAGCCGAGCCGCTGCGCGGTCGCGACGATTTGTTCACGCACCGAGTCTCGGACCAGGTCCGGACGCGAGAAGGCCCGAGAGACCGTGGACGCCGAGACGCCGAGTTCTTGTGCGATCGAGTAGATGGTCGCCCGGTTCATGTGCCGACTCCTGCGCGCTCGTCGTGCCACCTTGGCTCCCGGGGGAGATCGCCAAGATAGCCCGCCACCTGCGACCACGGCGAGTGCAACGCCGAAGGTTGCTGCGTCGTCGGGCTGCCGGCTGCACAAGCCGTCGACGCTCCTGCGGTCCACCCTATGACGATCACCGTGTCAGGTCCTCGATTCGGGTAGCGACGGCGGCCGCGAGGGCGTCGTCCGCGCCGAGCGCGGGATCCAGCATGGTGAGCACCGCGGCGACGGCGTCGGCGACCGGCCCGCTCGCCGCGGCCCGGGCGCGCTCACCGTCGGCGTCGTTGACCGGTGCGCCGTGCCCCCGCAGGTGGCAGATCCACGCGGCAAGCACGCGAACGGCCCCGGGCGGAACCGTGCCGGCGCCACGCTGCTCACGCAGGGTGGGCAGGATCCGTACCGGCAGCTTGGCAGAGCCGTCTGCGGCGATCTGGGCGAGCGGATGCCGGATACGCGGATTGGCGAATCGCTCCAGCAGCGCGTCGCGGTAGGCGGCGATGTCGGCCGCGGGGAGGCTGAGCCCGGCGGCGGCTTCGTCCCACCACTGGTCGAGCCAACCCCGGCAGACCGGGTCGGCGACGGCGTCGGCCACGGTGACGTGTCCGCGGATGCTGGCCGCATACGCCAGGAGGGAATGCCCGCCGTTGAGCAGCCGGAGCTTGCGCTGCTCGAACGGTGCGACGTCGTCGACGATGGTGGCGCCGGCCTGCTCCCATCGGGGCCGGCCGGCGGGGAAGGACCCGCTGATGACCCACTCGCTGAACGGTTCGGTGACCACGGGCGCGGCGTCGTCGATGCCGGTTTCGTTCCGGACGGTGGCGCGGTCGTCGTCGGTGGTCTCGGGGGTGATGCGGTCGACCATCGTGGTGACGAAGCTCGCTGTCCGGTCCAGGTCGTCGAGCAGGCTCGGGTCGACCAGTTCCGCCATCGCGCGCACCGCGCCGGCGACCACGGCGCCGTTGTCGGGAAGGTTGTCACACGGCACGACGGCGATCGGTCCGTGCCCGGCCCGGGCCCGCGCCACCAATCCGGCCAGTACGCGGGCGGGAGCGGTGGCGACCGGTGCGGTGAGGTCGGCCCGCAGCGCCTCAACGTCGGCGCGCACGGCGTCGTCGGTGGTGTCCAGCGAAGCGTCCGACCTGCACCGATAGCCGGCCTCAGTGACGGTGAGCGTGACGATCGCCAGCTCCGGGGAGCGCAGGTAGGTCAACCACGCGTCGTGCTCGGTGGCTGCGTGGACGGCTGAGACGCTGGCGATCACGTCGAACTGGTCGGTGGTCGGCCCCCGGGTGACCAACGTGTACAGACCTTGCTGCGGGCCGAGCGCGGCGGCCAGAGCCGGGCGTCGTCCGGTGAATGCGGCGATGCCCCAGTCGGCGGCGTCCGGCGCGCGATCGGTGTACCACGCCTGGTGGGCGCGGAAGAAGTTGCCCACACCGAGGTGCGCGATGCGGACGGCGGCGGCCGCCCGGGCGTGTTCGGGCCGGGACAAGGTGTCAGCCATGAGCTCCATCGTGGTCGGGCGGCCCGGCTTATGCAACCGGTTGCGCTCGTGGTCGTCTGGGGGTTGGATGGGTCGTGAAGAGACTAGGGGGTGGATCGTCGTGAAGCTCAGGGTGGGATGGTCAGCATGCCCTGATGGTCAGGCCCACCACAGGCACGGGAGGCGGCAGCGGTGACGGATGGCCACCATATCGGTAGCGCCGCGGACCTGTTGGACGAGCAGGACGTGCGGCGATTCATCCACGACTCGCTGGCGCACGCGGACCTCGACGGGCGCAGCGTGTGCCTGGTGGTGCCCGATGCCACCCGCAGCTGTCCCTTGCCCTTGCTGCTCGCAGCGATCCACGCCGCACTACGAGAGCGGGCCGCCGGCATGACCGTCGTCGTCGCCCTCGGTACGCATGCCGCGATGAGCGAGGCAGAGCTCGCCGCGCACCTCGGTTACGCCGAGCACGGGCTGGAGGCCACCTACCCGGGACTGCGCGTGGTCAACCACGAGTGGTGGGACCCGCAGACGTTCACGTCGCTCGGCGCCATCGACGCTGCGCGGGTCGCCGACCTGTCCGGCGGGTTGCTGCACGAGGGGGTGGAGGTGCGGGTGAACCGGGCCGTCGTCGAGCACGACGTCGCCATCGTCGTCGGCCCGGTCTTCCCGCACGAGGTGGTCGGGTTCTCCGGCGGGAACAAGTACTTCTTCCCCGGGGTGTCCGGACCGGAGGTCATCGACCTGTCCCATTGGCTCGGCGCGCTCATCACGAGCACGGCGATCATCGGGACCCGCGGCACCACACCGGTGCGGTCGCTGATCGACGAAGCCGCCGCACTCATCCCGAACCGGACGCTCGCGCTGTGCGTCGTGGCCGAGTCCAACGGCCCGGGTCTGCACGCCATGTCCTTCGGCGACCCACCTGCGGCCTGGGCGGCTGCGGCCGACGTGTCCGCGCACGCCCACGTGCGCTACCTCGACCGGCCGGTCCGCCGGGTGGTGTCGATCATGCCCACGAAGTACGACGACATCTGGACCGCTGCCAAGGGCTTCTACAAACTCGATCCGGTGGTCGCCGACGGCGGGCAGGTGATCCTCTACGCGCCGCACGTCCGCGAGGTCTCACGGATGCACCCGGAGATCTACGACGTGGGGTACCACTGCCGCGACTACTTCGTCCGGCAATGGGAGAAGTTCAAGCATGTCCCGTGGGGCGTGCTGGCCCATTCGACGCACTTGTTCGGTGCCGGGAGCTACGACGACGTCCATGGCGAGCAGGGACGGGTCACGGTTACCCTGGCCACAGGCATTCCCGCTGACACCGTCCGGTCGGTGAACCTCCATCACCTCGACCCGACCGCCGTGGACATCGAGGCGATGGCCGCTGACCCGGACACGTTGGTGGTGCCCGACGCAGGCGAGGTGCTGTACCGGTTGCGCTGACCCCGCGCGGCGACCGCCCGACCGCCGTCCGCTGACCGGTCAGGGGCGATCGCCGCGGGGGATGTCGCGGTAAGCGGCGAGGAACGACTCCAACTCCGCGACGCCTCGGGCTGCTTCACGCCGGATGACGTCGTCAGCGACCGGGCAGGCGCGCTCGGTGGGCTGGAGACGCTCGGAACCAGGCTCGGAGTCGGGTTCGGCAGGCGGGTCGTAACGCGGATCGACATAGCGCTGCCACGCTGCGGCGACCGGCGCGCCGCCGTACATGGTGCCGCCGATGACGGAGAATCCGGAGACCGTGGCCCACCAGAATCGCCGCAGGAGCTCGGCGAGCATCGAGAGAATGTGTGCGGGTCGGCGAGACATCACGGCACCTCCGCGCCCGTTGCTTTCGCCA
>NZ_DAHVSH010000177.1:0-8000 GCF_027324685.1 Haloactinopolyspora sp. | reverse complement strand
CAGGTCTTCACCCGGGGCACCCCACCGCGGTGGAGGGTTGCCGGTCAGCAAGCCGGGGCTTGACGCTGACACTCATGACCTTGGTCCCTGACGATAAAGGCGATACAGCCCTCATGTCCATTCAGCGGTCGGTTTGATCTCACATCGTGAGCGCCCG
Organism: Haloactinopolyspora sp.; assembly: GCF_027324685.1. Lineage (NCBI taxonomy): Bacteria > Bacillati > Actinomycetota > Actinomycetes > Jiangellales > Jiangellaceae > Haloactinopolyspora > Haloactinopolyspora sp. The sequence goes on along the minus strand of NZ_DAHVSH010000177.1, from coordinate 7,843 downwards.
GCCGGTGTTGCCCCGGAGTACTCAGCCGTCGGCGAGCGCCAGATACCCCTCCGCGGTGAGCTCGCGCACCCTGGGTAGCAGGTCGGCACGCAGGGCGACGGCGTCCACGCCGAGTACGTGGGCCAGGGCGTCGATGATCCGCCCGACGGGAAGCGTGCCGTCGCAGGCTCCGACGAACCCGGCCTCGGCCGTGCCGACCGTCACCGCGCGCATCAGGCCGCGATGCTGGCGCAGCACGATGTGTTCGGGATCTTCGTCGCCGGGGCGGCCGATCTGCTCTTGGACGACGTCGCCGGCGACGACCAGCGTGGCGTCGAGCAGTGCCTCGTCCCGTCGGCGCAGCACGTCGGCCCGGTCGAACCAGGCGTCGATCGCCGGGCCGAGGGGCTGTTCCACCGCATGCGGCCAGTTCTCGATCCGTACCTGCGGGTCATCGGAGCCGGAGGCACGCAGGTTCACCCAGCCGAACCCGATGCCTTCGACGTCGTGCTCGTCGAACCATGACAACCACGCCTCGTACCGGCGGGCGTAGTCCGGCTGGCCGGCCTCGCCGGCGTCGCGCAACCACAGCTCCACGTACTCAGCCGGGTCCTGCACCTCGCGCTGGATCACCCACGCGTCGCACCCGGTCGCGGCCACCCAGCCGCCGAGGCGTTCGGTCCAGTCCTCGCCTCGGACGTGCATCCAGTTGGCCAGCGACTGCAGAACGCCGCCGTCGCTCAAGCGGGCGGCGCCGTCGACCACGACCCGCCGGGACACCTCGTCGCCCGGCAGACCGCCGTCGCGGTACACGTGCGTACCGGCCGGTGAGATCACGAACGGCGGATTCGTCGCGATGAGATCGAAGGACTCGTCGCGCACCGGCTCGAACAGGCTGCCCGCGCGCAGATCGACGTCGATGCTGTTGAGGCGTGCGGTCATCGATGCCAGGGCAAGCGCACGGGGGTTGACATCGGTGGCGACCACCGTGTCGCAGTGACGGGCCAGATGCAGCGTTTGGACGCCACACCCGGTGCCGAGGTCGAGTGCCCGCCGCGCCGGCCGGCGAATCGTGAGCTGCGCGAGGGTGCTCGATGCGGCGTTGAGCCCGAGAACGTGATCGTCGGGGATCCGGTCCCGCTGCCCGTCCATGCCCGGCGTCAGGTCAGCGACGACCCACCAATCGCCCGCATCGTCGGCGTAGGGGCGTACGTCGACGGCGGCGCGCACCCGGTCGCCGTCAGCAGTCAGGATCCCACTGGTGACCAGCGCATCGACCGGCAGGACGGCGTCGAGGGCCGTCCGGCGCACCGCGTCCTGCAACGGCCAGAGCCGCGTCAACACCGCAGCCGGTGAGTCGTCGCCGACGACGAGGCGTCCAGGGGTCGTCTCGTTGCGGTCGAGTGCGGCCGCGGCCCGTGGTCCGAGCACCTCGCGCACGGTGTCCACGGTGTAATCGGCGGCGCTCAGGGCGTCACGGAGTCGGGCGATGTCGTCGTCGGCCAGGCTCGGCTGTGGTGTCGTCACGGTGACATTCTCGCGGGCGTCCGTCGCCAGCCGGTTGGGTGCCGGATCGTCCGGTCTGCACGCTTCAGGACCGTCTTGACACGATCGATACGATTTCCGGAATCGACAATTGCAAGCGATTGCAGTCGCCGGACGATCGAGGAGGCACGGTGCGCAGAGCCGGACCACGCAGGCGAGCCGGGGCAGTGGTCGGAGCCGTGCTCCTGATCGCCGTGTCGGCACCGACGGCCGTTCCGGCCGGCCCGGCCGCGGACGGGATCGACGTACCCGAGCCGCGAGTGCAGACCGAGGACCTTCTCATCGCCAACCACAGCTTCGAGGACGGGTTGGCGAACTGGTCGGCGTCGAACGGCCGGGGCGAGCCGCCGGGCGAACACTGCGACGACGCTGCTCGGATCACCACCGATTGGGCCAGCGCGGGTGAGCAGAGCCTGCAGTTTCCGGGCCAAGCCCCGTGTGTCGTCGCCGGTGCTGTCAGCGAGCCGGTCGAGGTCGTGGCGGGCGAGCACTACAGCGCCTACGCCGACACCGCCGGTTCCGGGAAGGCCGCGCTGGGGCTGCGGTTCCTCGACGAGTCCGGTGACGTGATCGACTCCGTCCATGGCGAGCGGGTCGCCGCCGGTGACGTCGTGCAGATCTCCGGTACGGCGCCGGCCGATGCCGCCGCCGTCGCCGTCGAGCTCGCTGCGCAGAAGACGGTCCAGTTCGACAACGTCCTCGTCACGGCGCCGTTCACCGCGACCGGGAACCAGATCACCAACCGAGGCACCTTCCTGGCCATGGCCGCCGGGTACGACCAGAACGGCCGCGCGGTGACGTTCACGGTCGCGACGGGCTCGGCCGCGGACTCCGCCGTGCTCATGGTCACCGACATCGTCGAGCAGCGCGTCACCCAGACGGTGAAACTGCCCGGTGTCACCGGCTCGTGGAGCATCGAGCAGAACCCGGTGACCGGGGTCGTCTACATCGCCGGCTACGGCGCACCCGGGCTGTACGAATGGCAGCCAGGCGACGAGGCGGCGCAGCGGGTCGGTACCCCGCCCATCGACCACCTCGGCATGATGTACGGGCTGACGACGACGCCCGAGGGGGTGCTGTACGGAGGTGCCTGGGGCGAGCCCACGGTTGGCTATGCAGGCGCCCAGTTGTGGCGATACGACGACGACGGATTCGAACGGTTCGGCCCGGTGCTGACCGACGATGCCAACTACACCCGCGCTGTGGCCTACGAGGCGCAGAACGAGGCGCTGTGGGCGGGTACCGGCACGGTCCCGCATCTCTACGGCTGTGACACCGACGGCTCGTGTCAGGACTTCACCCACCTGCTCAACGACGACATTCTGGCCAAGCCGTGGGTCTACGGCATGACCGCCGGCAGCGGGTACGTCCAAGTCTGGGCCGGCGACAGCAACAGCACCGGCGGCGACTATCTCATCGTCCTGCGGACCTGGCGGGACGACGCCGGGACGCTGCAGGCCGAAGTCGTCCACGAGGTGCCGGGCGTGATCTACAACGGGGCCACCCCGGTCGTGGACGACAAGGTCTACTACACGGTCGCCGGTGAAGAGGGTCTTCCGCTGCACTCCCTCGACGTGGTGACCGGTGAGGAGTCCGTCATCGCCGACGCGAAGGGCGAGATCTTCTCCCGTGCGTGGGAGATCATCGATCTCCGCGACCCCGAGTGGCCCGGCCCGTCGGTCGTCGGCTTCAACTCTCAGGCCAACCTCGTCGCGTACAACATCGAGACCGGCCGATTCGCCCGGACCGAACTGGACGGGGTGCCCGACGTCGCGCTCGGGGTGAACGACCTGGTCGACGGACCGGACGGGCGCATCTGGAGTGCGGCCTACATGAGCGGCGGCACCGGCGCGTACGAACCGATGCGCTCGGACGAACAGCAGTCGTGGAACGTCGGGCGGCAGGCGGAATCGATGATCGCCTACCAGGGCAGGATCTACCAGGGCACCTATCCGAACGGCGACATCACGACCTACGTCCCGGCCGACATCGTGGACGGGCAAGAGCCGGCGACGGTGTGCCGGATCGGCGCCGGGCAGAACCGGCCGTACGGGTTGCTCGGCGTCGGCGACCGGATCTATTACGGGTCGCAAGCCGAGTACGGCCACGACATGGGCGCCATCGGGTACGTGGACCTCGACACTGGGGAGTGCACGACGTTCACCGAGCAGGTGGGGCACTACTCGGTGAACACGCTGACCGCGGCCGACGGCCTGGTGTTGGGCGGCACGTCGATCTTCTTCTCCTGGGACGGCGAGCCGATCGAGGACGAGGGCCAGTTGTTGATCTTCACCGAGGCCGACGAGACCATCGAGGTCCGTGATCTACCGGTGCGCGGCCTGCGTTCGCTCGACGCGCTGGTCACCGACTCGGACGGCACCGTGTGGGCGTACGCAGCAGGATGGCTCTTCGGCTACGATCCGGCAGCCGACGAGTGGATCTCGCAGGAGGAGATCTTCCCGGACTGGAAGCCCGGCGATCGCATCCCCGGCAATTACGCCACCATGATCGAGCACGAGGGCCGCATCTACGGCAACGCCGCCGGCCGGCTGTTCTCGTTCGATCCGGATGCCGCTCGCGCCGGCGCCGCCGACGTCGAGGTGCACATCCAGGGTCTCGGGCCGCGCCTGATCGCCGACGACTACGGCCACCTCTACACCCTGTACGGCTCGACGCAGCTGATGCGGATCAACCCGGACGCACTCTGACCGTTCTACGAACGCCTGAGCTGACGACACGACCATGGCGACACGACCACGGGTGGGTGGTGCCCCCGTCCCGGTGATCCGGGGCGGGGGCGCCGTGGTTCACAGGTATGGACGTCGCCTGGGCCGGGTACTGCCCGGGCATGAACATTCCAGAGGCGGCGTGGGTCGCGTCAGTCGCGTTGATCGTCGCCCTACTGGCTTACGATTTCGTGTTTCACGTGCGCAAAGCGCATGAGCCGGCGCTGCGCGAGGCTGCGGTGTGGTCAGCGGCCTACGTCGGCATCGCCCTGGCGTTCGGTGTCGTGGTGTGGATCTTCGGCGGCTCCACCATGGGCACGGAGTACTTCGCCGGCTACGTGACCGAGAAGGCGCTGTCGGTGGACAACCTGTTCGTCTTCCTCGTCATCATGTCCAGCTTCAAAGTGCCACGGGCCGATCAGCAGAAGGTGCTGTTGTTCGGTATCACGTTCGCGCTGATCGCCCGGACGGCTTTCATCTTCGTGGGCGCGGCGCTGATCAACACCTTCGCCTGGGTCTTCTATCTGTTCGGGCTGCTGTTGTTGCTCACGGCGGGAAATCTGTTCAAACCCGAGTCGTCCGAGGAACACCAGGCGGACAACTTCGTCGTCCGGCTGGCGAAGCGGTCGGTCCGGACCACGGAGAACTACGACGGCGACAGACTGTTCACCGTCGAGAACGGCACACGGGTGATGACCCCCATGCTGGTGGTGATGATCGCCATCGGCGGCACCGACATCATGTTCGCCCTGGATTCCATCCCCGCGATCTTCGGGCTGACCCAGAACGTGTTCCTGGTGTTCACCGCCACCGCGTTCTCGCTGCTCGGGCTACGGCAGCTGTACTTTCTCATCGACGGTCTCCTGGACCGGCTGATCTACCTGTCGTACGGGCTGGCAGCGATCCTGGGTTTCATCGGCGTGAAGCTGATCCTGCACGCGCTGCATGAGAACAACGTCGCGTTCATCAACGACGGCCAGCCGGTCGATGTCACCGAGATCAGCACCGGGTTGTCGCTGGGCGTGATCTTGGCCGTGCTGACGATCACGACACTGGCCTCGCTGTACTCCGCCCGGGGACGGGCGCAGAACGCCGTCGCGGGTGCTCGTCGGCATGCCCACGAGTACTTGAACCTGAGCTATCACACCGACCCCGCTGAACGCGAGAAGAAGTTCGCCATGCTGCGGGCCGAGGAAGAACAGATCAGGGCCCTTCCGGAGAAGTACCGCGCCCGAATCCGGGAAGAGCACCAGTTGTTGGAGCTCATCCGGGCCGCGCACGACGAACACGACGCGCAGACGGCCGGCGCGGTGAGTTCTCAAGCGTCGTCACGCGAATGAGCCGATCAGCGCCAGGAGCGCCAGGCCCAGCAGTAAGACGCCGGCGACAGCGACGAACACGAACCACGGCGGAGCGCCGCGGAACGGTGGACGCTTTTGTGCTCGTTCGCGATGGTCGTCGGCGCTGTCGTTCACGTGATCCTCATTTCGCTGTGCATCCTCGCTGATCCTCAACCGTGTTCGACAGCACGTACCCGAGGTCCGGCTCTTCACACGCAGGCTGAACTCGCGGGCCTATCCTCCCGAGTAGTGCGACCGCTCGATCACGAAACTCTGGACGAAAGGATCGGCTCGCCCCGCGAGTCCTGGTGACCGATGACGGAGAAGATCGACTTCAAGAAGGAGCTCGACGCTTATCGCGCGAAACGCGACGAGATCCGGATCGTCGACGTGCCTGAGTTGCAGTACCTCATGGTCGACGGGCATGGCGATCCCAACACGTCGCCGGCCTTCACCGAAGCAGTCGAGACGCTGTATCCGGTCGCCTACGCGTTGAAGTTCGCGAGCAAGCGAACGCTCGGGCGCGACTACGTCGTCATGCCGCTGGAAGGTCTGTGGTGGGCCGACGACATGGAGGCCTTCACCGTTGCGCGGGACAAGTCCCGGTGGGACTGGACGTTGATGATCATGGTTCCGGACTGGATCGACCAGGACATGTTCGCCGCCGCCGTCGAGCAGGTGGCGGCGAAGCAGCGGCCGGCGCGCCTCGACGAGCTCCGGCTGGAGACGTTGTCCGAGGGGCGGTGCGTGCAGGCTCTGCACGTCGGCCCGTACGACGACGAAGCAGGTCTGCTGCACCGGATGCACCACGAGTTCATTCCGGAACACCGGCTGCGCATGGTCGGCAAGCACCACGAGATCTATCTCAGCGATGCCCGCAAGGTGGCCCCGGAGAAGCTCCGCACCATCCTCCGCCAGCCGGTAGTGTCAGTGGACAGCGGCGTGTGATCGACGCCGGTGTTTGTGGGTACGGAGCCCGTCATGAACGCATCCGCGCAGGTCCAGCGTCGTCAGAAGCCCCATGTCGTCGTGGTGGGGGGTGGGTTCGCCGGGCTCCGCGCGGTGCGCGCACTGCGGCATGTCGACGTCGACGTGACGCTGATCGACCGGCACCCCTACAACACGTTCTATCCGCTGCTCTACCAGGTCGCGACCGCCACCCTGAATCCCGGTGACATCACCTACTTCCTGCGCGCGGTGCGGGCGCGGCAGAAGAACATGCGGTTCGTCAACGGCACCGTGACGGCCATGGACCATACGGCCCGCGAGATCGTCCTGGACAACGGCGGCGTCGTCGTCTACGACCACCTGGTCGTGGCTGCGGGCGTGGCGGCGAACTACTTCGGCATCCCCGGTGCAGCCGAATACGCGCTGCCGATGTACACGCGGACGCAAGCCTTGGCGATGCGCGATGCCATCTTCACCAAGCTGGAGCAGGCGGCCGTCAGCGGCCAGGAAAGCGACCTGCGCGTCGTCGTCGTCGGTGGCGGCGCGACGGGGGTGGAGACTGCCGGTGCACTGGCCGAGCTGCGCAACAACGACATGCCGGCCACGTATCCCGAGTTGGATCCTCGCCGCACCCACATCACGCTGGTGGAGATGCTCCCGACGGTGCTCAGCCCGTTCGTTCAGCGGCTGCGTGACTACGCCCACCGTTCTCTGCGGCGGCGCGGGGTCGATCTGCGGCTGGGCGCGGCGGTGAAGGAGGTCCGGCCCGACGGCGTGGTGATCGGTGACGACGAGGAGTTCCTGCCCGCGGGCGTCGTGGTGTGGGCGTCCGGCGTGACGGTGCACGAAAGCGTGTCGAAGTGGGATCTGCCGCAGGGCAAGGGCGGGCGCATCGTCGTCGACGACCATCTGCGCGTGGAGGGCCTCGACAACGTGTATGCCGTGGGCGACATCGCTGCCGAAACGGGCGACCGGGCGCTGCCCCAACTGGCGCAGCCGGCGATCCAAGGCGGTCAGTACGTCGGTGAGCAGCTCAAGAGGAAGCTGCAGGGTGGCGAGGAGATGGACCGGTTCGAGTACCGGGACAAGGGCATCCTGGCCACCATCGGGCGTAGCTCGGCGGTCGCGCAGATCCCCCGGGTCCCGCCGTTGACCGGATTCCCCGCCTGGGTCGTCTGGACCGCCGTGCACCTGTTCTACCTGCTCGGCGGCCGCAACCGGCTGGCCACGATGGTCAATCTCGGCGCGCGCTATCTGTTCTGGCGGCGCAACCACAACGCGATCGTCGGTGACACGCCGAACATC
>NZ_DAHVSH010000052.1:0-4380 GCF_027324685.1 Haloactinopolyspora sp. | reverse complement strand
CGGCGTGGGCCAGCTCACCGAGCACCGCGTCGTCCAGCTGAGCAACGTCGACGGCGACGGCGACGGCTCCGGCCTGCTGCAGCAGGAGCACCGGCACGGTGCGAGCGCAGCAGTGCACGACCACCGGCACGCCGGCCGCTGTGACAACCGCGCTCAGCAACGACTCCGCCTCGGGCTCCGCGACCGACCGCAATCGTCCGAAGCCGCTGATGGTGGGGATGGACCCGGCCAGGACGGCGGGCAGACTCGGCTCGTCGAGCTGCAACACGACCTGGGCACCGGGAACTCGGCTCGCGACGTCGGCGACGTGGGCCCGCACACCCTCGGCCAGCGACTCGGCCAGGTCACGGCGCGCGCCGTGATCGGCCAGGACCCGATCACCTCTGGTCTTCTCGAGGGACGCCGCCAGCGTGAGCGGCCCGCTGACCTGGATCTTCAACGGACCCTCATAACCGTGCGCGGCGATCTCGAGTGCGTCGAGATCGGCAGCCAGCATCGACCTGGCTCGGCGCTCGTCACCACTGGCCCGGTCGATCAGCCGCCACCCCGCCGGCTGAAGATCGACATGAAGATCGACCAGCAGCACGGCGCTCCGGCCGATCATGTCCGCGCCGGCGCCTCGGCTGGGCAGTTCGGGCAGATGCGGAAACTCGCCCAGCTCGCCGACCACGATCCGAGCGGCCTCGTCGCGGTCGTCGTAGGGCAGTGACCCGATGCCGGTGGCCGAGCCGGCAGCCCAGAGGTAGTTCACGAAAACCGACCATACGACGGCGCTTGGTGGGTATGTCATCCGGATAGACACGGCAAGGAGGCATCATGACCGTGCAGACTCGACAGCCGGCCTCAAGCCTGTTCGGCACGCCGGAGATAGAAATGTGTGATCGTTGCGGGATGCGAGCGCGAGTGCGGGTGGTGCTCGACGGGGGCGAGTTGTATTTCTGCCGCCAGCACGCGGGAACCTACCGCGAAACGTGGCAGCAGCGTATGTACCTGGTCAAAGACCTGCCGCTGTAGAGCTCAGTCGGAGCCGGACTGCTGTGCCTGCTCAGCGATCTGGCGAGCGACCTCGTCCATGTCGACCGCGCGCACCTGCGCGATCAGGTCCTCCAGCGCGGCCTCGGGCAGAGCTCCCGGCTGGGCGTACAAGACCACGCCGTCGCGGATCGCCATCAAGGTCGGAATCGAGGTGATCTGCATGGCGCCGGCGATCTCGCGCTGCGCCTCGGTGTCGACCTTGGCGAAGATGATGTCCTCGTGGCGTTCGGAGGACTTCTCGAACACCGGGCCGAACTGCCGGCACGGTCCGCACCACGCTGCCCAGAAGTCCACCAGCGTGATGCCGTCCGCGGTGGTGACGTCGTTGAAATTGTCGATGGTCAGGTCAAGCGTGGCCATGCCGGTCCCTTCATAGTGAGTACCCGCATGGAACACCGAAGGGACCGGCCCGCATTCCTGACCGCGACGCCGGGTGTTACGACACCGGTTCGATGTCGGTGACCGTCCACGGCCGCAGCGGCGGCACGGCCCGTTCAGTCGCCCGGGCCTGCTGCCGGCCGGCCACGGCCGCCAGCACGTCGCGGTCGGTGACCAGACCGACCAACCGGCCGGAGCTGTTCACCACCGAGAGGGCGTCGCAATGCGCGTCGAACATCACCTGCGCCGCCAAGCCGATCGGCGTCTTCGGCGACACTCGCGGGCTCGCCTTGCCGAACAGCATCTCGCCCAGCGTCCGGCGTAGCACCCGGACCGATTCCTCGGACTGCGCCACCGCGATGTCCGAACGAGACACGATGCCGTGGATCCGTCCCGATCTCCCGACGACCGCGAGATGCTCCACCCCGGATCGACGCATGAATTCCCAAGCGGTGAGACTCGTCGTCGCCGGCTCGACCGCTTGGAACCGCCGCGTCATCACTTCCCCCACTGTGACCACGATTCAGCTCCCCTCGTCGCCGTCTCAGGTTAGGACCACCGGCACGACACGGCGGGAGGCGAAAGTCCCAAGATCGGCACCGAAAACCCAGGTGAATGCGGTGACTTTGGTCCTCAGTGGCAGCTGACCTTCGCCCGGTCCGCCAACCCGGGTCGAGCTGATGTAGTTCTACCTAGGTGCCGATTCCAGTCCGGGACGGGTGGACCGGCGGTGCCGCATGGGGGAGCCTCGGGGCCGGCGCAACGCGCGGGCCCCGAGGTACGTCATGGCGCTTTTTGCGCTCGATCAGGTGACCAGCTGACGGGTGGCGTCGATGGTGGCCGAACCGATGACCCGGCTGCCCTGGTACAGCACGACCGCTTGACCTGGTGCAACGCCCTCTTGCGGCGTGTCGAACCGGACCAGCACCTCGTCTCCGCGCACCTCCGCGGACGCTTCGACCGGCTCGCCGTGCGCACGCAGCTGCGCCCGGCACCGCAGCGTCGTGCTGGGCGGCGGCCCGCACCAGCGCGGATTGAGCCCGGTGAGTTCCTCGACGGCGAGCGCCTCGCGCGGGCCGACGGTCACCTGCCGGTCGACCGGCGAGATGTCCAGGACGTAGCGCGGGCGGCCGTCGGGAGCGGGCCGGCCGATGCGCAAGCCGCGTCGCTGCCCGATGGTGAAGCCGTACGTGCCGTCGTGCTCACCCACCACCTCGCCATCGACGTCGACGACCTCGCCCGGCGCGTCACCCAGTTGGGTGCGCAGGAAACCGGCGGTGTCGCCGTCGGCGATGAAGCAGATGTCGTGGCTGTCGGGCTTGCGCGCCACCGCCAGGCCGCGTCGTTCTGCCTCGGCCCGCACTTCACCCTTGACGGTGTCGCCCAGTGGGAACAGTGCGTGGGCCAGCTGCTCAGCGGTGAGCACGCCCAGGACGTAGGACTGGTCCTTGTCCTGATCCACCGCGCGATGCAGCTCGCGCCCGCCGTCGGTCTCGACGATGCGGGCGTAATGGCCGGTCGCGACGGCGTCGAAGCCCAGCGCCAGGGCGCGGTCGAGCACCGCGGCGAACTTGATCTTCTCGTTGCAGCGCAGGCACGGGTTGGGGGTGCGGCCCGCGGCGTACTCGGCGACGAAGTCGTCGACGACGTCGGCACGGAACCGTTCGGCGAGGTCCCACACATAGAACGGGATGCCGAGCACGTCGGCGGCCCGCCGAGCATCCCGGGAATCCTCGATGGTGCAGCATCCACGGGCGCCGCTGCGAAACGACTGCGGATTCGACGACAACGCCAGGTGCACCCCGGTGACGTCGTACCCGGCCTCCACGAGCCGGGCCGCTGCCACGGCGGAATCGACGCCGCCGGACATCGCTGCCAACACACGCATGGTCACGTCACCTCGATCGAGTATCTACGTTCGTCAGGCCGGCGGCCCGGGCTCGCTCGGCCACCGGGCCGATGGCGTCCACCAGGGCGGCGACATCGGCGCGTGTGGACGTCCGCCCGAGGGTGAACCGCAACGATCCGCGGGCCAGCTCGGGATCGACACCCATGGCCAACAGCACGTGCGAGGGCTGCGGCACCCCGGCCGAACACGCACTTCCGGTGGAGCAGTCGATACCCGCGGCGTCGAGCAGAAGCAACATGGCATCGCCCTCGCAGCCCGGGAAGGAGAAGTGCGCGTGGCCCGGCAGGCAGCGATCGGCGGCGCCGTTGCGGACCGCGTCGGGCACGGCGGCCAGCACACCCTCGACGAGTTCGTCGCGCAGCGCGGCCAATTCCGCGGCCCGCTCGCGGACATCGGTGACCGCGGCTTCCAGCGCCGTGGCCAGCCCCGCGGCCGACGGTGCGTCGAGCGTTCCGGAGCGTACATCGCGTTCCTGGCCGCCGCCGTGCTGGACGGGTACGAGGTCGAGCTCGCGGCTGGCGAGAAGCACGCCGGAGCCGACCGGACCGCCGATCTTGTGCCCGGACATGGTCAACGCGTCCAGCTGCGACTCGGCGAAATCGACCGGCACCTGCCCGACGGCCTGGACGGCGTCGCTGTGCACCGGCACGCCGTGTTCGTGGGCGATGGCGGCGACCTCGCCGATGGGCTGCAACGTGCCGACCTCGCTGTTCGCCCACATCACGGTGACCAGGGCCACGGATGCGGGGTCGGCGGCGAGCGTGGCTCGCAACGCGGCGGTGTCCAAGCGACCGGTACCGTCGACCGGCAACCACTCGACTTTCGCGCCTTGGTCAGCGGCCAACCAGTCCAGCGAGTCCAGGACCGCGTGGTGCTCCACGGCCGAGGCGAGCACCCTTACCCGGCGCGGGTCAGCCGCACGCCGGGCCCAGTAGATGCCCTTGACCGCGAGGTTGTCCGCCTCGGTGCCGCCGGAGGTGAAGATCACTTCGCCCGGGCGGGCGCCCAGCGCGGCCGCGACCGACTCGCGCGATTCCTCGACCACCTTGCGGGCGAGG
>NZ_DAHVSH010000147.1:0-19979 GCF_027324685.1 Haloactinopolyspora sp. | reverse complement strand
CGTGTGCGGGACGATCTCGGAGTACACCCTGGCCTCGCGCACGCGCCGCGCGATGAGCTGTGCGTACTGGGCGCCGAAATCAACGACGAGAACTGTGTCATGCGAGGTGTCGACCACCTGCCTGAGCGTATCGGACCCCCTCGGCAGGCCGGAACTTCTTCGCTGACCTCGCCGCCGTTCGGCACGCCGGCGGATGTCGTCGGGCCCGGGGCGCGTTGAAGCGCCGGGGGCGGTGACACCCCAAGGCTTTCTGTCGCAGGAACAGGCTTACACCGGTGGTGTGGCAGGCATTTGCCTAGTGAACATGATCATTTGACAACGGTGTTCTGGGGGTTGGGGCCGGGGAAAATGAGGTGCGGTTGACGAGCACGATTCGTAGCGTGGTGACTCGTGCGCGCACTCCCCTTGACTGATCCGGGAACCCCGGACACTCGCTCACGCCTGCGCTTCATCCTGTGGCTGGCGCGGCAGCAGTGGCGCACCCTCGCCGTCGGAACCGTCTTCGGTGTCACCTGGATGCTCGCTCAGGCGCTCATCCCGTGGTCGATCGGTCACGGCATCGACGGCATCGTCGACGGTGACCTCGACTCCACGTACCGATGGGCGTTCGTGGTCGCCGGTTTCGGCATCGTCCAGGCACTGGCCGGCATGATGCGCCACCGCGCCGCCGTGGCGAACTGGCTGTACTCGGCGTTCCGCGTCATCCAGCTGGTCAGCCGGCACGTCGCCCGCACCGGGCCGGCCGTCCCCCGCACCATGCCCACCGGCGAGGTCGTGGCGGCCACCTCCAGCGATTCCATGCACATCGGCCACGCGCTCGAGGTGACCCCGCGCTTCGCCGGGGCGATCGTGTCCTACGCGGTGGTGGCGGTCATCGTGCTGAACACCTCGGTCACCCTCGGCCTGATGGTCCTGATCGGCGTTCCGCTGCTGGTGCTCGGGCTCGGCCCGCTGGTGCGGCCACTGCAGCAGCGCCAGCACGACCAGCGCGAGGCGCTGGGAAATCTGACCGCCCTCGGCGCCGACACTGTCGCCGGGCTGCGCGTGCTGCGCGGCATCGGCGGCGAGAAGGTGTTCGTGCGCCGCTACACCGAACGTTCCGAGGCCGTCCGCCGCACCGGCGTCAAGGTCGCGGGCACCGAGGCGCTGCTCGACGCGATCCTGGTGCTGCTGCCGGGAATCTTCCTGGTCCTGCTGACCTGGGTGGGCGCTCGGTTGGTGCTCGCCGGATCGGTACAGCCAGGCGCCTTGGTCTCGCTGTACGGCTACGCGTTCTTCCTGATCCTTCCCGTGCGTACCGCGGGCGAGATGGCCTTCGCGCTGACTCGCGCGATGGTCGCTGTCCGGCGAGTCCTCCGGGTGCTGGGGGTGCCACGCGACGTACGCGACGACGCCGCGGTCGCCGCCGACCAGGGCGAGCAGGACGGGAAGGCTGATCGCACCGCCGACGACGTGTCCACCTCCGTCGATGCCACGCTCGTCGATCCCGATTCCGGGCTGCACGTCCGGCCGGGGAAGCTGACGATGCTCGTCGCCGACGACCCGGCCTTCACGGCCACGCTCGCCGACCGTCTGGGTCGCCTCACGGGCCACAGCGGCGTCGTGTTCGGCGGCGTCGTTCTCGACGAGATGCCGCTGCGCGAGGTGCGCCGGCGCATCGTCGTCAGCGATCCGGAACCGACGCTGTTCACGGGCACCCTGCGCGGCGGGCTCGACCCGCACGGCCATCATGACGACGCCGAGCTGGTCGCCGCGATGCGAACCGCCTCGGCCGGCGACGTCCTGGAAACCCTGCGCGACGGCCTCGACTCGCTGGTCGAGGAGCGCGGCCGGTCGTTGTCCGGCGGCCAGCGCCAGCGCGTGTCACTGGCCCGAGTCCTGGTCGGTGATCCCGAGGTCCTGGTCCTGGTGGAACCGACCAGCGCTGTCGACGCCCACACCGAGGCAGCCATCGCCGGCCGGTTGCGATCGGCGCGCTTTGGGCGGACGACGGTGGTCGCCACCGCCAGCCCGTTGATGCTGTCGCAGGCCGACACCGTGGTCTGGTTCGACGGCGGCCAGGTGAGCGCCGTGGGGACGCACGACGAACTTCTCGCCGCCGTGCCCGCCTATCGCCGCACCGTCACCCGAGAGGAGGCACCCGCATGACGACCACGCTGCCGATCGCGACGCCGGCCGAGGTCCGTGCCGAGGGCGCGGGACTGTTCCGGCGGCACCGGCGCCAGCTCGCCGTCGCGCTGGGGGTGCACGTCCTCGCCGCCACGGCAGGCCTGGCCGGGCCGTTCCTGCTCGGGCGCATAGTCGACGCCGTCACTCGCGGCTCGTCGACCACCCGGATCGACGTGCTGGCCGCCAGCCTGGCCGGGTTCATCATCGTCCGCGCCCTGCTGACCAGGGTCGCGATCAACCGCTCACTCGTCCTCGGAGAGCGGGTTTTCGCCGAGTTGCGCGAGACCTTCATCCGGCGGGTACTCGCGCTGCCGCTGTCCACCGTGGAGCGGGCGGGAACCGGCGATCTGGTGGCGCGCACCACCGGCGATATCGACGCGCTGTCACGTACGGTCCGGTTCGCCATCCCCGAGATCCTGGTCGCGGTCTTGACCACCGTGCTCACCCTGAGCGCCGCCCTGATCGCCGGGCCGCTGGTCGCTGCCGGGGCCGTCGTCGGCGTTCCGCTGCTCGTCGTCGGCACGCGCTGGTACCTCAACCGCGCCCGCGCGGGGTACCTGTGGGAACGCGCGTCCTACGCGACCCTCGACGGAACCATCACCGAGACCGTCGACGGCGCGCGCACCGTCGAGGCGCTGAGCCTGGGCGAGGTGCGCATCAACCGCGTCGACGACGATCTGCGCGAAGCGTACGCGGCCGAGCGGCGCACGCTGTTCCTGCGCACGGTCTGGTTCCCATCCGCTGAGATGGCCTACGTGCTGCCCGTGGTGGCCACGCTCGCCTGGGGCGGCTGGCTCGCCTCCGCCGGCCACGCGACGGCCGGGCAGGTGACCACCGTCGTGCTGTACATGGTGCAGATCGTCGACCCCGTCGACCGCCTGGTCTCGTGGCTGGACGAGCTCCAGGTCGGCATGTCGTCGTTCGCCCGCGTCGTCGGTATCGCGAACGTGCCGCCGGACCGCACCGCGACCGGGGCGCAGCCGTCGGACCAGGACATCCGCGCTGACGAGGTCCGCTACGCCTACGTCGACGATCACGACGTGCTGCACGGCGTGTCACTGGAGCTTTCTCGCGGTGAGCGCCTGGCGATGGTCGGCCCCTCGGGAGCCGGCAAGTCGACGCTGGGCCGGCTGCTGGCCGGGATCCACCCGCCGCGGCGCGGTCGGGTCTCGATCGGCGACGTTCCGCTGGTCGATCTCGAAATCGACCAGCTTCGGCGTGAGGTCGTGCTCGTGACCCAGGAGCATCACGTGTTCGTGGGCACCGTGCGCGACAACCTCGCGCTCGCCGCGCCGTCCGCCTCCGACGACGACCTGCGCCGCGCGCTCGCGGCGGTCGATGCGCTGGACTGGGTGGACGGGCTGCCGGACGGGCTGGACACCGTGGTCGGTTCCGGTGGGCACCCGGTGGGGCCCGCGTTCGCCCAGCAGGTCGCGCTGGCGCGCATCGTGTTGGCCGATCCGCACACGCTCGTGCTGGACGAGGCGACGTCGCTGCTCGATCCCCGCGCCGCGCGGCACCTGGAACGGTCGTTGTCGGCCGTGTTGCGCGGTCGCACCGTCATCGCGATCGCCCATCGACTGCACACCGCGCATGACGCCGACCGCGTCGCCGTCGTCGACGACGGGCAGATCGCCGAGCTGGGCAGCCACGATGAGCTCGTCGCCCAAGGCGGCGCCTACGCCGCGTTGTGGGAGTCGTGGCACGGCACGCCCGTCTCCGCCGACTCCAGGTGAGGCGATCCGGCCGGCTGCCCGGAGCCGGCCGGATCGCGTCGTTGACTTCGAGCGCACTCGAACTGCCAGTGTGAACGACCATGACGATGACACGCACACTCGGACGCAGCGACATCGAGGTCAGCGCCGTGGGCATGGGGTGCTGGGCGATCGGTGGACCGTTCTGGACCGATTCCGGCCCCGCCGGGTGGGGCCAGACCGACGACGACGAGTCCATCCGGACCATCCACCGTGCCCTCGACCTCGGCGTCACGCTGTTCGACACGGCTGACGCGTACGGCACTGGCCACAGCGAGCACCTCCTCGGGCGCGCGCTGGGCGAGCGCCGTGGCGACGTGGTCGTCGCGACCAAATGGGGCAACACGATGGACACGTCGGCCAAGCGGCTGACCGGCGCCGACGCGACCCCTGCGTACCTGCGCGGTGCCGCCGAGGCCTCGCTGCGCCGGCTCGGCACCGACTACATCGACCTGTACCAGCTGCACCTCAACGACCTGCCGATCAGCCAGGCCGAAGACCTGCTGAGCACGCTGGAGGACCTCGTCGACGCGGGCACGCTGCGGTGGTACGGATGGAGCACGGATTTCCCGGACCGCGCCGCGGCGTGGGGCCGAGACGGTCGGCACTGCACCGCGATCCAGCACAACCTCTCCGTACTGCACGACGCGGCTGAGGTGCTCGAGGTGTGCCGTACGCACCGGCTGGCCAGCCTCAACCGCGGTCCGCTGGCCATGGGGATGCTCACCGGCAAGTTCAGCGCCTCGTCCACGCTCGGCACCGACGACGTGCGCGGGGTGCCGCCGGAGTGGCTGATCTACTTCCGCGACGGCCGTCCCGCTCCGGAGTGGCTCGAGCGGGTTGCGGCAGTACGCGACGTGCTCACCGGCGGCGGGCGAACCCTCGCTCAGGGCGCCTTGGCGTGGATCTGGGCCCGCAGCGACCTGACGATCCCGATTCCGGGCTGCCGGACCGTGGCCCAGATCGAGGAGAACGCCGCAGCGATGGAGCACGGCCCGCTGTCCCCCGACGAGCTGGCCGAGGTGGAGCGGTTGCTGGTCGAACTGCGCGGCCAGCCGGTCCGCGCCATGTGAGTGCGAGCCCGCCGCCCGGCGGGCACGCACACCGCCTACGTCTCGACCGGGATGGCGGGGTGGCGCGGCGCGACCGGATCGAGTGGCCGGTACGGCGCACCGACCGGCGGACGCGGGTCCGCTTCGCCCTTGTTCGGCCAGAACGCCATGGCGCGTTCGGCCTGGGCGGTGATCGTCAGCGACGGGTTGGCGCCGAGGTTGGCCGAGATGGCCGACCCGTCGACGATGTGCAGGCCCGGGTGCCCGTAGACCCGCTGCCAGGCATCGATGACGCCGTCGTCGGGCGACGCGCCGATGGTGCAGCCACCGAGGAAGTGCGCGGTCATCGGCCGACCGAACGGCTCACCGATGGTGCCGGCCGGGGTGCCGCCGATCCGCGCCGCCATGCGCCGGACGAACTCGTGCGCGACCGGGATCCAGCCCGGGTTGGGCTCGCCATGCCCCTGCCTGGACGTGAGATAGCGACGGCCGGTCAGCCTGCTGCGCCGGGTATACGTGGTGATCGAGTTGTCCAGGGTCTGCATCGCCAGCGCGATCAGGGTGCGTTCGGACCAGTGCGCCATGTCGTACAGGCCGGCCAGATCCCGCCGCTGCCGCCACATCTGGCCCAGCCAGTTCACCCAGTGCGCCCGGGAGCCGCCTCCGTCAGCCAGCACCGTCTGCAGCAGCGACATCGCGTTGCTGCCGCGGCCGTAGCGGACCGGCTCGATGTGGGTGTGCTCGTCGACGTGGATCGACGACGTGATGGCCACGCCCTCGGTGTAATCGACCCTCCGGTCCGCCGCGATGGCACCGAGGATCGACTCGGAGTTCGTGCGGGTGAGCACGCCGAGCTGGTCCGACAGGTGCGGCAGGTGTCCTTCGTCGCGCATGCGGTGCAGCAGCCGCTGCGTCCCCAGCGCACCGGCGCTGACCACGACCTGGTCGGCGGTGAGCAGGCTCGGCTTCGCTCCCCGCGCGTCGGTGCGCCGGATCAGTGCGCCGTACCCGCCCTGCGGCAGCGGGCGCAGCGAGGTCACGGTCGACAGCTCGTGTACCTGGGCGCCGGCCCGCTCGGCGAAATACAGGTAGTTCTTGGGCAACGTGTTCTTCGCGTTGTACCGGCACCCGGTCATGCAGGCGCCGCAGTGCAGGCAACCGACGCGGTCGGGACCAGCGCCGCCGAAGTACGGGTCGGGCACCCGCACCCCGGGCTCGCCCAGGAAGACACCCACCGGGGCCGGCCGGAACGTGTGGCCCACGCCCATCTCGTCGGCCACCTGCTTGAAGACCTCGTCCGACGGCGACATCCGCGAATAGGTGGTGACACCGAGCATCCGCTTGGCCAGATCGAAGTACGGGGCCAGCTCGGCGCGCCAATCGGTGATCGCGCTCCATGCGGTGTCGCGGTAGAAGGCGTCGAGCGGTTCGTACAGCGTGTTGGCGTAGACCAGCGACCCGCCACCGACGCCCGCGCCGGAGAGGATGACACAGTCGCGCAGCGTGTCGATGCGCTGGATGCCGTAACAGCCCAGGGCCGGGGCGAACAGGAATCGGCGCACGTCCCACGAGGTGGCGGGAAAGGACTCGTCGTCGAAGCGGGCTCCGGCTTCCACGACGCCGACCCGGTAGCCCTTCTCGCTCAGGCGCAGCGCCGTCACGCTGCCACCGAACCCGGAGCCGATGACCAGGACGTCGTAGTGCGCTTTCACGGCCGGCCGATCTTGCGCATCGCGCGCAGCGAACGGGTCATGACGTCGGCGAACGTGTCGTACGTCAAGCCCGGCGGCGGGGTGATGCCGTGCAGGCGCTGCACCGCGACGGCCTGCGTCTCGGTGTAGCGCAGGATGCCTTCGCGGCCATGGCGGCGCCCCAGGCCCGATGCGCCGAGCCCGCCGATCGGCAGATCGTGGCTCCCCCACGCGGCGGCATAGCCCTCGTTGACGTTGACGATGCCGGCATGAAGCCGGCGGGCCACCGCGACACCCCGGCGGTGGTCGCCGGTCCACACCGAGGCGTTGAGCCCGTACGGTGTGGCGTTGGCCAACTCGACCGCGTCGTCCTCGGTGCTCACCGCCTGCACGGCGACCACCGGGCCGAACGTTTCGTCGTCGGCGGCGAGCATCCCTGGGCGCACGCCTTCGAGCACCGTGGGCTCGTGAAACCACGGGCCCAGGTCGGGCCGCGGCTGCCCTCCGGCCAGCACGGTGGCGCCTTTCGTGACGGCGTCCTGGACGTGCGCGGTGACCTTGTCCACCTGGGCCTGCGACATCAGCGTGCCCATGTCGCTGCTGTAGTCGAACGACGCGCCCAAGCGCAGGTCACGCACCCGGTCGAGGAACCGGGAGACGAAGGCTTCGTGCAGCGCCGAGGCCACGTAGATCCGTTCGACCGACACGCACAACTGACCGGCGTTGGAGAAGCACGCACGCACCGCCGACTCCGCGGCCCGGTCGACGTCGGCATCGTCGAGCACCACCATGGCGTTCTTGCCGCCGAGTTCGAGCGAGGCCCCGACCAGCCGTTCCCCCAGCCGTGCGGCGATCTTGCGACCCGCGCGGGTCGAGCCGGTGAACGAGACGTAGTCGGCGTGGTCGACCACGGCCGTCCCCACGGTCTCGCCGTCGCCGGCCACGATCTGCCACACCTCCTCGGGAAGACCTGCCTCGACGGCGATCGACCGCGCGAGCAGGGCCGTGAGAGTCGTCCGCGAGTCCGGCTTGTGCACCACTGCGTTGCCGGCCACGAAGGCGGGCAGGCAGTCCGAGATCGCCAACGTCAGCGGATAGTTCCACGGTGAGATGACGCCGACGACGCCCTTCGGCCGGCGGATCTCGAGCGCGCGAGTGAGCCCCGGGATCAGGCCGAGCCGGCGCCGATCGCGCACCGCCGACGGGCCACGAGCGGCGGTGTAGCGGGCGGCCAGCGCGACGTCGGCGATCTCTTCGAAGGCGTCCCGGCGGGCCTTGCCGGATTCGGCTTGGACGAGATCGGCGATCTCGGACTGCCGGTCGAGCACCAGGTCGTGGATGCGTCCGATGATCCGGGCCCGTTCGGTGACCGGTCGCGCGGCCCAGCCGTGCGCGGCATCGCGCGCGGCGTCGGCCGCGGTGCGCACGTCGTCCACCGTGGACAGCGGGATTTCAGCGAAAGCGCGCCCGGTGAACGGGGCGATCACCTCGATGCGCTCGGCTCTGGGGGTGGCGACGACGCGGTCGGCCAACCGGTCGAGGACACGACGGTCGACGACGTCGTCGACGCTGACATCGGTGGTCATCCTCGACAGGGTACGACCTCAGCGCAAGACCGTGACCTCGACTCGCTGGAAGTCCTTGACCTCGGTGTATCCAGTCGTGGCCATGGCCCGGCGCAACGCGCCCACCAGGTTCATCGAGCCGTCGGGCAGGTACGACGGACCGGAGACGATCTGCGCGAGCGGAGCGATGGTGCCGACGTGCACCCGCTCACCCCGCGGCAGTTCGGCATGATGCGCCTCGGAGCCCCAGTGCCACCCGTGCCCGGGTGCCTCGGACGCGCGAGCCAGCGGCGAACCGACCATGACGGCGTCGGCTCCGCAGGCGATCGCCTTCGCGATGTCGCCGGAGCGCCCGATCGACCCGTCGGCCACGACGTGCACGTAGCGCCCGCCGGACTCGTCGAGGTAGTCGCGCCGCGCCGCGGCCACGTCGGCCACCGCGGTGGCCATGGGCACCGTGACGCCGAGCACCGAGCGCGTCGTGTGCGACGACCCGCCGCCGAAGCCCACCAGCACCCCAGCCGCCCCGGTACGCATCAAGTGCAGCGCTGCCTGGTAGGTCGCGCAGCCGCCGACGATCACCGGCACGTCGAGCTCGTAGATGAACTGCTTGAGGTTGAGTGGCTCGGCTCGCCCCGAGACGTGCTCGGCCGACACGGTGGTACCCCGGATCACGACGATGTCGGCTCCGGACTCCACCACAGCTTGGTAGTAGCGCTTGACCCGCGGCGGCGACAACGCACCGGCGACGGTGACCCCAGCGTCGCGGATCTCGCGCAGCCGCTCGGCGATGAGCTCCTCGCGCACCGGGGCGGAGTAGATCTCCTGCAGCCGGTTGAGCGCCTTGCCCTCCTCGAGCCCGACGATCTCGGCGAGCAGGGGCTCGGGGTCGTCGTAGCGCGTCCACAGACCCTCGAGGTCCAGAACGCCCAGCCCACCGGCCTGACCCAGCGCGATGGCCGTCGCCGGCGACATCACCGAGTCCATGGGCGCCGCGACCAGCGGCGTGTCGAACCGGTAGGCGTCGATCTGCCAGTGCGTCGACACCTCTTCCGGGTCGCGGGTGCGCCGGGAAGGCACGATCGCTACGTCGTCGAAGGAATATGCTTCGCGGCCGCGCTTACCCCGGCCGATCTCGATCTCCGCCACGCGGACCAGGCTAACCGACGCCGCCGCGGCCCGAGACCGCAGGCGGAAACGCTGCTAGCGCCGAGAGGAGTAGTTGGGCGCCTCGACGGTCATCTGGATGTCGTGCGGGTGCGATTCCTTGAGCCCGGCCGAGGTGATGCGGATGAACTGGCCGCGCTCCTGAAGCTCGGGGATCGTACGCGCGCCGGTGTAGAACATCGACTGCCGCAACCCGCCGACGAGCTGGTGAGTCACGCTCGCCAACGGCCCGCGGAAGGGCACCTGGCCCTCGATCCCCTCGGGGATCAGCTCGTCGTCGCTGCTGACGTCGGCCTGGAAGTACCGGTCGCGGGTGCCGGACGTGGCCGCCCCGCGCTTGGTGAACGCGGCCAGCGAAGCCATGCCGCGATACGACTTGTACTGCTTGCCGTTGACGAAGATGAGCTCGCCCGGGCTCTCGGCGACACCGGCGAGCAGCGATCCGAGCATCACGGTGTCGGCTCCGGCCACGATCGCCTTGGCGATGTCGCCGGAGTACTGCAGCCCGCCGTCGCCGATGACCGGAACACCGGCCGGGCGGGCCGCCTTGGCGGCCTCGTGGATGGCCGTGACCTGCGGCACGCCGACCCCTGCGACCACTCGCGTGGTGCAGATGGACCCCGGGCCGATGCCCACCTTGATGGCGTCGACACCAGCGTCCACCAGCGCCTGCGCCCCGGCCCGCGTGGCGACGTTGCCACCGATGACGTCGACGCCCGCCGCCGCGGGTTCGGCCTTGAGCTTGCCGACCATGTCGAGCAGGGCGTTGGTGTGTCCGTGCGCGGTGTCGACGACGAGCACGTCGACCCCGGCTTCGACCAGCGCCATGGCGCGGTCCCACGCGTCGCCGAAGAATCCGACGGCGGCGGCCGCGACGAGCCGGCCCTCGGCATCCTTGGTGGCGTTGGGGTACTCCTCGGACTTGACGAAGTCCTTGACGGTGATGAGGCCCTTCAGCCGCCCGGCGTCGTCGACGAGGGGGAGCTTTTCGACCTTGTGCTTGGCCAGCAGCGCGAACGCGTCATCGGCCTGGATGCCGACCGGTGCGGTGACCAGGGGCATCTGCGTCATCACGGAGCGGACGCGGCGCTGCTCGAACTCCCCGGACGGGATGAAGCGGATGTCGCGGTTGGTGACGATGCCCAGCAGCACGCCGGCGTCGTCCACCACCGGCAGCCCGGAGATGCGGTAGTGCGCGCACATGGCGTCCATCTCGGCCAGCGTGGCGTCGGGGCCGATGGTCACCGGATCGGTGACCATGCCGGACTCCGACCGCTTCACCAGGTCGACCTGGCGGGCCTGCTCGTCGATCGAGACACTGCGGTGCAGGACGCCCAGCCCGCCCTGCCGGGCCATCGCGATGGCCATCCGCGCCTCGGTGACGGTGTCCATGGCACTGGACAACAGAGGCACGCGGACATCGATGTTGCGCGAAACCCTCGAAGCGGTGTCGACCTCGCTGGGCACGACGTCGGACTCGCCGGGGAGCAGGAGCACATCGTCGAAGGTGAGCCCGATGGGAGCGAACATCTCGGGCACGCCGGACTGCATGGGGTCCATGGACACGATCCTGATGGTCGAAGGGGCGATGGACCCAATCGTATGGCGGCACCGGGGCGGGTCTCCACCGCATGCCGACATTCCCCCGCCCTCGTCCTTCTCTCCCCCGCTCGGGGGAGGCCGTCGCGCGTCGGCCGTCGCGATCATCGAGCCATGACGACCACGCTCGCTACGGCACCGGGCCGGTTCCTCCGCGACGTCGTCACCCTCGGTCGGCCGTGGTTCTGGCCGGTGTCGCTGGTTCCCTACTACGTCGGCGTGGTCCTGGCGACCCACCGGCTGGTACCGGCGATGTCCGACCTGCCGGACGTCGCCGCCGGAGCCGTGGTGATCGGGCCGCTGATGTGGTGGGCCGTCCTGGCCGTCAACGACGCGCACGACGTCGACGGAGACCGCCTCAACCCCCGCAAGGCCACGGCGCCGCTGGCGAGCGGGCGCATGTCGGTCGCCGTGGCGCAGCGCGTCGCCGCCCTCGCCGCGACCATGGCGGTCGCCGTGGCGGGCACCGTCGGTCTCGCTTTCGCCGTGGGGACCGTGGCGGCGCTGGTGACCGGCTGGGCCTACAGCGCTCCCCCGCTGCGGCTCAAGGTCCGCCCCGGCGCCGACGTCGCGGTCAACGCGGTGGCGCTCGGTGCGTTCGGCATGCTGGCCGGCTGGGTCACCGTCCAGCCGCTCAACGCGTTTCCCTGGGTGATGGCCGTGCTGGGCACGCTGGTGGCCGTCGGCCTGTACGTCCCGACGACCGTCGCCGATCTCCACGCCGACCGGGCCGGCGGGTACTCGACGGTGGCGGTCCGGTTGGGCGTGGCGTGGACCCGGCGCCTGGGGTTCGCCGCGTGGACCGCCGCCGCGATGCTGGCCGTCGTGCTCGCCGCCACCGACACCGTCGTCCCGCGGCGCATGCTGGCGCTGGAAGTCGTCATGGTGCCCGTGCTCGTGGGTGTCTATCGGCGGCTGGTCACGACGGCGGCGTCGTTCCGCAACGTGGTGATCCTGGCGGCGGCGTTCCTGGTGCCGTGTGCCACGTTCGCGCTGACGTACACGGGCGTGTGGTGACGGGCGCGGGGCCGATCGCCGCAGCCGGACAGGGTCACACGGGTCAGGGTCACACCCCTAGGCGTTGTGCTGCATCACGAGGCGTGCACGGGTGGTGGAGCAGGGAATCACCAAGTGAACATGATCATTTGGAGCGCAGGCGGGAGAGGCGGTCGACGGCGGCGTGCAGGACGTCGTCGCGTTTGCAGAAGGCGAACCGCACGAGTGAGCGTGCCGCCGAGACGTCGTCGTAGAACGCCGAGACCGGCACCGCCGCCACCCCGGCCAGCTCCGGAAGCCGTCGGCACAGCTCGGCACCGTCGTCGAAACCCAGTGGCGCCGCATCGGCCACGGCAAAATACGTCCCTCGCGGCGGCGACACCCCGAAGCCGGCCGCGCGCAGACCGTCGCACAGCAGGTCGCGTTTGCGGCGCAGGTCCGCGGAAAGACCGGTGAAGAAGTCGTCGTCGAGCCCCAGCACGCCGGCCACGGCCGGCTGCATGGGCCCGGCGTTGACGAACGTCAAGTACTGCTTCACCGTTCGAGCCGCGGCCACCAGCTCGGCCGGTCCGTGCAGCCAGCCGACCTTCCACCCGGTGACCGAGAACGTCTTGCCCGCCGACGAGATCGTCACCGTGTGCTCGCCCATACCGGGCCTGGTCGCCATCGGCACGTGCACGGCGTCGTCGTAGACCTGATGCTCGTAGACCTCGTCGGTCACGACGACGGCACCGTGCTCGCGCGCCAGCGCCCCGATCATGTCCAGCTCGGCCTCGTCGAACACCTTCCCGGCCGGGTTGTGCGGAGTGTTCACCAGCACGATCCGGGTGCGCTCGGTGAAGGCCGCACGCAGTTCGCCGGGATCGATGGTGAACTCCGGCCAGCGCAGGGTCACGGTGCGGCGAACGGCGCCGGCCAGCGCGATCGACGCCGCGTAGGAGTCGTAGACCGGGTCGAAGGTCACCACCTCGTCGCCCGGTTCGCACAAGGCGAGAATCGTCGCGGCGATCGCCTCGGTGGCTCCGGCGGTGATCAGGACCTCTGTGTCGGGATCGACATCCAGGCCGTAGAAGCGCTTCTGGTGCCGGGCGACGGCCTCGCGCAGAACGGGCACGCCGGGCCCGGGCGGGTACTGGTTGGCCCCGGCGCGCATCGCCTGGCACGCGTCGTCGATCAGGGATTGCGGCCCGTCCTCGTCCGGGAA
The DNA here is from genome assembly GCF_027324685.1 of Haloactinopolyspora sp. Lineage (NCBI taxonomy): Bacteria > Bacillati > Actinomycetota > Actinomycetes > Jiangellales > Jiangellaceae > Haloactinopolyspora > Haloactinopolyspora sp. Next base: position 6,782 of record NZ_DAHVSH010000147.1, on the reverse strand, counting down.
GCCCTGCCCCAGGTTGATGGCGCCGGTGCGCGTCGCCAACGCCGTGATCTCGGCGAAGATCGTGGACGTGAACGGTCGCATGCGCTCGACCAGAACTGGCTGACGTGGTGGCACGCACCTCACGGTAGTCCACGCGACACAGGTGTAGGCAGCACCGCCGTTCGACCGATATGATCGAGACCAGCCCTGGGGTAACACTTGTGCCCCTGTTGCGTCTGCCCGGTTAGTGGGTAGCGGGTTTCGACGGTCTCCTGACCGTCTCCGACGACCGGTTCAGCCTGCCGTTTTGCGTCATCGGCGCTGCGGCACGCTCACGTTCGATGGAGACCCCCGTGGCCCACCGCCGCTCAGCCCCGCCCGCCCACGCCGCTCACCGGTTCCGCCTGCCGGTCCTGACGCTCGCTGCCGCCGCATTGCTGGCCGGCTGCGGTAGCTCGACCGGCGAGACCTCGTCGGCCGACTCGGCTGACTCGGCCGACTCGGCCGGCTCGGCCGAGTCCGGCGTGACCGTGGACAACTGCGGCTTCGAGGTGAGCGTCGAGCAGCCGCCGCAGCGTGTGGTCACCATCAAGTCCACGGCCACCGAGACGATGCTGGCCCTCGGGCTCGGCGATCGCCTGGTGGGCACCGCGTTCGCCGACGGCCCGGTGCCGGATCGCTACGCCGACCAGGTGGCCGACGTTCCCGTGCTGTCGGACAAAGTGCCCGGCCAGGAGGCCTTGCTCGACGTCGAGCCGGATTTCGTCTACGCCGGTTGGGAGAGCAACTTCGCTGCCGATGCCGCCGGCGAGCGAGGCGCGTTGGCCGAGTTCGGCATCGACACCTACGTCTCGCCGGCTGCCTGCAAGGATCCCGAGTACCAGCCGGATCCGTTGACCTTCGACGTGCTGTTCGACCAGATCCGTGAGCTGGCCGGCATCTTCGGCGTCACCGACCGCGCCGAGGCGCTCATCGCCGAACAGCAGGCGCTGCTGGACAGCGTCGACGACCCCGGCCGAGGCCGCACGGCGCTGTGGTACAGCTCGGGCGAGGACGCTCCCTACGTCGGCGGCGACATCGGCGCGCCGGCGATGATGATGCGCGCACTGGGGCTGCAGAACATCTTCGCCGACATCGACGACACGTGGTCGAACGTCGGCTGGGAGGACGTCATCGCCCGCAATCCCGACGTCATCGTGCTGGTCGACGCCGAATGGAACACCGCGGAGCACAAGATCGAGCTGTTGGAGTCCAACCCGGTCACCGCCGCGCTGCCCGCCGTGACCGAAGGCCGGTATCTGCGGCTGCCGTTCCCCGCGGCCGAGGCCGGGGTCCGCAACGCGCAGGCCGTCGCCGACCTGGCTGACCAGCTGAGCCGACTGGACGAGGACGCCGCATGACGTCGACGGCCCCTCCCCTCAGTCCGCCGCGACCGCAGCGCCCGCGCCCGCGTGGCCGGCGCGGTGCCGCCAGCGCGGCCTGGATCGCCACCATGGCGGCGCTGGTGGTGGTGTCGGTCACCGTCACGGTGACGATCGGCCCTGCGGACATCGGTGCGCTGGACGTGTGGCGCTCCATCGGCACGCACCTGGGACTCGAACGCCTCGGCATCGGCCCGTCGCCGCTGTCGACACTGCGCGACGGCATCGTCTGGGAGCTACGGCTGCCGCGGGTCCTGGCCGCGGGGGCCGTCGGCGCGGCGCTGGCAATCTGCGGTGCGGTGATGCAGACGCTGACGCGCAATCCACTGGCCGACCCGTACCTGCTGGGGCTGTCGTCCGGGGCCTCGGTCGGCGCGGTGGCCGTGCTGGTCCTGGGGGTGGGTCAGCTGGGCCTCCCCGTCGCCGCGTTCGCCGGCGCCTTGGTGGCGCTGATGATCACCCTCGCGTTGGCGAACCGTCGCGGAGAGCTTGCGCCGACGCGCACCGTGCTCGCCGGGCTGGCGGTGTCGTACCTGTGCTCGGCGGCGACGTCGTTCGTCATCTTCTGGTCCGCGACCGGTGACTCCTACCGCGAGATCCTCAGCTGGCTGCTCGGTTCGCTGAGCGGCGCCTCGTGGGCCGACGTGGTCATCGTGAGCGTGGCGGTCGTGGTCGTCGGGGGCGTGTTGTTGAGTCGGGCCCGCACGCTCGATGCGTTCGCCTTCGGCGACGGCACCGCCGCCACGCTGGGGGTCGACGTCAACGCCACCCGCTGGACGCTGCTCACGCTCGTCGCCTTGCTCACCGGCGCCGCCGTGGCCGTCAGCGGCGCCATCGGCTTCGTCGGGCTGATGGTGCCGCACGCGGTACGCCTGGTCACCGGGTCCGGTCACCGCCGCGTGCTGCCCCTGGCCACGCTCACCGGCGCGGTGTTCCTGATCTGGGCCGACACCCTGGCCCGGACCATCTTCGATCCGCGCGAGCTACCGGTGGGCGTGGTGACCGCCTTTCTCGGCGCACCGGCGTTCGCGTTCCTCCTGCGGCGCAGAAAGGTCGGCCGATGACCGCCGAATCCACGATCGTCACCACCCGCCCCGCGACCGCCCAGGCCGCCCGGGACGACCTGGTCGTTTCCGGTGTCTCGTGGAGCGTGGACGGTGCCCTGATCGTCGACGGCGTCGACGTCTCGGTCCCCGCCGGCACCGTCACCGGACTCCTGGGCCCGAACGGTTCAGGCAAGAGCAGTCTGCTGCGCGCCGTGGCCGGGACGACGCGGCCGGACACCGGCGTCGTCACCCTCGATGGCCAGGACCTGCTGGCGATGCGCCGGCGGGAGCGGGCGCGACAGGTCGCCGTCGTCGAGCAGGAATCCACCGCCGACGTGCCATTGACCGTCCTCGACGTGGTGCTGCTCGGCCGCACGCCGCATCGCCCGGCCCCCGACGACGAGCGACGCGCGCTCGAGGCACTCGAGACCGTCGGCATGAGCGAGCTGGCCGACCGCGACTGGCACACGCTGTCCGGCGGTGAACGCCAGCGGGTGCACCTCGCGCGTGCGGTGACTCAGCAGCCGCGCCTGCTCCTGCTCGACGAACCCACCAACCACCTCGACATCCACTTTCAGCTGACGCTGCTGAAGTTCGTCCGCGACCTGCGCGTGACGACGCTGGCCGCGCTGCACGACCTCAACCTGGCCGCCGCCTACTGCGATCAGCTCGTCGTCCTGGCCGGCGGGCGCGTCGTGGCGTCGGGAACCCCCGAGGAGGTCTTGGTCCCCGACGTGGTGCGTGCCGTCTTCGGCGTCGACTGCGACGTGCACCCGCATCCCCGCACAGGACGCCCGGTCCTCACGTTCTCGCCGCTGCAGGGCTAACGCGGCTAGCGCTACGGGGTCAGGGCCGGCAGCACCTCGCGGCCGAACACCTTCAGCCACGTGCGTTGGTCGGCGCTGACGTTGTGCAAGTAGACGTGCGTGGCGCCGACGTCGAGGTAGGCCTGGATCTCGCGGCGATGGGCGTCCGGGTCCGATGACACCAGCAGCCGGCCCTCGAAGTCCTCGGGGCGCACCATGCGGGCCATCTGCTCGAAGTCGTGCGGCGAGCGGATGTCGGCCTTCGAGAACCGCATCGCGCCGTTGGGCCACTCGCGCACGGCCTGTTCAGCTGCATCGGCGTCGTCCGGCGCCCAGGCCAGGTGGACCTGAACGATCTTCGTCGCCGCTGATGGGTCCTTGCCCGCCGAGCGAGCGCCGTCGTCGAACCGCGCGAACAGCGTCGCCACCTTCTCCGGAGTGGAGGCGACGGTGATGATGCCGTCGGTGCTCGCACCGGCTCGCCGGGCGGTGACGGGGCCGGACGTCGCCACGTAGATGGGCGGCGCCACGTCGGGCATGGTCCACAGCCGGCTGCGCTCGAGCGTGAAGAACCGGCCGTCGTGGCGGACGTCGCGGCCGGTGAACAGCTTCTGGATGATCTCGACCGCCTCGAACATGCGCGCGATCCGCTCCGGCGCTTCGGGCCAGTACCCGCCGACGACGTGCTCGCTGATCGCTTCGCCGGAACCGACCCCGAGCCAGTGCCGGCCGGGGTACATCGACTCCAGCGTCGCCGCCGCCTGCGCGACCACGGCCGGGTGCCACCGAAACGACGGGCACGTGGCGCCGACGCCCACGCTGCCGCGGGTGCGTTCGGCCATCGCCGTCATGACGTTCCAGACGAAGCCAGCCTGACCCTGATGAGCCGTCCACGGCTGGAAATGATCGTCGGCCATGACGCCGTCGAAGCCGGCCTGCTCGGCCTCGACGGTCAAGGCCACGACCTCCGACGGGGGGAAGCGCTCCAGCATCGCCGCGTACCCGACCCGCGCCCGGCTGCCTGCCATCCGTTCCCCTTCCTACATCCTGCACTTCTGGAGGGTTTTCCACCCTTCCGCAACGGTCGAAGCGTGGAAAACCCTCCAGAAGTCGACACCGCCCAACTCGAGGCGGCCTGACGCACGACGGCCCGGGCACCCGCTGATCGGGTGGCCCGGGCCGTCTGGCCAGCAATGGTCGGTCAGTGACCGTGACCGTGGCCGGTGTTGTCTTCCTCGTCCTCGGGCTTGTCGACCACCAGCGCCTCGGTCGTGAGCAGCAGGCTCGCGATCGATGCGGCGTTGGCGACGGCCGAGCGCGTCACCTTGACCGGGTCGAGGACGCCCTGCTCCAGCAGGTCGCCGTACTCACCGGTCACCGCGTTGTAGCCCTGCCCAGCCGGACCGGACTCCACGCGGGAGACGATGACGTAGCCGTTCTCGCCCGCGTTCTCCGCGATCCAGCGCAGCGGCTCGACGAGGGCGCCGCGCACGATGTCGACACCGGTCGCCTCGTCGCCGGTCCGGCCGAGGTTGTCCTCGAGCGCCGACCGGGCGTGCACCAGGGCGGCACCGCCACCGGAGACGATGCCCTCCTCGATGGCTGCACGGGTCGCCGACACGGCGTCCTCGATGCGGTGCTTGCGCTCCTTGAGCTCGACCTCGGTGGCCGCACCGACCTTGATGACGCCGACGCCCCCGGCGAGCTTGGCCAGGCGCTCCTGGAGCTTCTCGCGGTCCCAGTCCGAGTCGGTGTTCTCGATCTCGGCCCGGATCTGCGCGACCCGGGCGTCGATGTCGGCCTGGGCACCGGCACCGTCGACCACCGTGGTGTCGTCCTTGGTGACCACGACGCGGCGGGCCTGGCCGAGCACCTCGAGGCCGACCTGGTCGAGCTTGAGCCCGACCTCCTCGGCGACGACCTGGCCGCCGGTCAGGACGGCGAGGTCCTGCAGGATCGCCTTGCGGCGGTCGCCGAAGCCGGGCGCCTTGACCGCGACCGAGGTGAAGGTGCCGCGGATCTTGTTGACGACCAGCGTCGACAGCGCCTCGCCCTCGACGTCCTCGGCCACGATGAGCAGTGGCTTGCCGGACTGGACGACCTTCTCCAGCAGCGGGAGCAGGTCGGCCATGGACGAGATCTTGCCCTGGTGGATGAGGATGTAGGCATCCTCGAGAACCGCTTCCTGACGGTCGGCGTCAGTGACGAAGTACGGGCTCAGGTAGCCCTTGTCGAACTGCATACCTTCGGTGAACTCGAGCTCGGTCCCGAAGGTCTGCGACTCGTCGACGGTGATGACGCCGTCCTTGCCGACCTTGTCGAACGCCTCGGCGATGACCTCACCGATCGTGCGGTCCTGCGCACTGATGGCAGCGACCGAGGCGATGTCGGACTTCTCGTCGACCGGACGCGCGGTCTCGAGCAGCCGCGTCGTCACGGCCTCGACCGCCGCGTCGATACCGCGCTTGATCGCCAGCGGCGCGGCGCCGGCGGCGACGGACTTCAGGCCACGGTGCACCATCGCCTGGGCGAGAACGGTCGCCGTGGTGGTGCCGTCACCGGCGATGTCGTTGGTCTTGGTGGCGACCTCCTTGGCGAGCTGCGCGCCGAGGTCTTCGTAGGGGTCTTCCAGCTCCACCTCACGAGCGATGGTCACGCCGTCGTTCGTGATGGTGGGCGAGCCGTACTTCTTGTCGAGGACGACATTGCGGCCGCGCGGGCCGAGCGTCACCTTGACCGTGTTCGCGAGGGCGTCGACGCCGGCCTCGAGCTTGCGGCGGGCATCCTCGTCGAACTCGAGGATCTTAGGCATGGATCAGCTATCCCTTCCGAATGGAGAAGGCGCCCCGGACGGATTCGCAGCTCGGTGCGAGCCACTGTGGCCCGAGGCGCCTTCACTCACATGGCTCGATACTCAGCGCGTCACTTCTGGACGACGGCGAGCACGTCCCGGCCGGAGAGAATGAGCAGCTCTTCGCCGCCGTACTTCACCTCGGTGCCGCCGTACTTCGAGTAGAGGACGACGTCGCCGACCTTGACGTCCAGCGGGATACGCTTCTCGCCGTCTTCGTCCCAACGGCCTTCGCCCACGGCGACGACCTCACCCTCCTGGGGCTTCTCCTTGGCGGTGTCCGGGATCACGAGCCCGGAAGCCGTCGTCTGCTCCACATCGAGGGGCTTGACCACGATCCGGTCCTCGAGTGGCTTGATGGAGACCGACACTTGTCTGACCTCCCCTTTCGCAGGATGTCACGGTTGCTGAAGATGGACAGGCCGCGTGCCGCCGCCGTCGCGGGTGCCGACGGGATCGACCATTGGCACTCTCATACTGAAAGTGCCAACTATCAACGTAGTCGCTTCGTTAGCACTCGGTCAAGGCGAGTGCCAGTCCACTCCGCCGGGGTTGCCTACGCCGGGATGTTGTCGGATCGACTACCCGACGCTTCGATCACGGTGATCGCGGACTCGCCGGGCTGGCATCGCGCCCTCGCGCTCGCCGGCGTGTCCGTCGACGACCGGCTCGCGCTAAG
>NZ_DAHVSH010000131.1:0-1551 GCF_027324685.1 Haloactinopolyspora sp. | reverse complement strand
CACTCGCAGGCGTGCGCCCAGTTCCTGCCAGGCCGGCAGATGCACCTGGGCGATGCTCCCGACGCCGATCACGGCGACAGTCGGTGCGCTCGTCATTCAACCTCCCGATGACGTTGATTCCCCACGAGGATGCCATCGGTGCGGTGAGTCAGGCGCAGGTGGTCGGTCACGTTCACTCCAGGTCGATGTCGAAGTCGACGGTGAAGGTGTCGGTCCATGGCAGCCTCGCGCGGTTGATCGTCCAGCCGGCCAGCGCGTCCACGCCGCCGGCCCAGGCCCGAAGTTCGGTGGTGATCCGCTCGCACAGCGCCGGGAGCTCCTCGAGCGGAGGATCGGCCAGACCACGCGCCACTGCCTCGTCCTGGATCGCGCGCCGCACGACGGGCAGGTAGTGGCCGTCCTCGACGATCTTGCGGGCCAGAAACCGCCGCCGATGTGCCTCGGCGGATTCGTCCGTCGACAACACCGGGGTGATACCGGCGGCCAGTGTGGTGCCGATCGTGTTTCCTGCGGTGTTCCATCCGCCGTACGCGGTCAGGCGGGCGAGCACGCCGGCCGCGTCCAGTGCAGCGAGAAGTTCCGTGTCGCTGCCGTTGGCGTAGTGGACGTCAGCGAGTGCGACCCGGTGACCGGCATCGAGAAATTCGCGCGCGGCGTCGACGACGGGTCCTGGCCGAGAACGCCGGTCTGGATCGGGCGGGTTCATCACCCAGTCACCGGGCACGGCCGCCGGGGGATGTACGACCACGACCAGGTCCGCCTCGCCCGGATCGCTCACCTGGGCGGCGCCCAAAGCGCGGATCTGGTTGGCCAGGCCGACGCGTACCGGGCGGTCTTCGTACGGCGCCACGCGATCCATCCCGTCGCCGTCCGGGCAGATCACCGCGATCGTCGGCACGATCCCGGCCGCCTTGAGAGCGGCACGGGCGACGAGCACGCTCGGGACCTCGTCGGCGCCGGGATAGGTCAGCACCTCCACCCCGAGCCGGTCGATCCATGTCGCGAGGCTGCGCCACTCCCCGGCGGGTAAGCCCCGCGGCGCGGTGTCATCGGACGTGATCACCAGAGTCTCGAACACCCCGTCGGCGGCCATCTCGAGTGCTGCGAGGTTCACGACATGGTTGCGGACCCGTCGGCGGATCAGGTCGCGGACGTAGCCGCCGGGCACGCTCGCCCGGGCGGCAGCGACGGCGTCGTCGTCGACTTCACCCAGCTGATGCTCGTCCCACACTGTCGACAGCGCGCCCAGCCGTTCGCCGTGGCCGGCCCAGTACTCCGGTTCCTGGCGGGACCGGCCCGGATCGTCGTACGTCGGCAATCGGGCGACGACACCGAACGCGGTCACCGGGGCATCGAGCTCACGAAGGACGTCGAGCCGAGGTATGACCGCGCAGATCGAGTCAACGGTGTTCCGCGAGGGCACCAGCCCGCCGTACGCGAGCAGGTCGAGGGAGACGACGACGTGATCGACCTCTGCCGACACCGTGGTCAGCCAGTCGGCCAGCGCCGCCGTGTCCGCCGGCGTCCGGAACGTCGGCATGCCGCCGGCCG